>DATGXG010000001.1 GCA_035299085.1 Bacteroidales bacterium
ACATGTCGAAATTAATACATTGACATCAATTTGGCATGGAATTGGCTATAAATTCGGTGAAAGGGCAACTATCGCCGGTGAAATACCTTAAAATGAAAGTTAAATTATGAAGACAACCTTTACTTATCGAAATAACAGGAAACTCGCAATTGCGGTTTTGGCATTTGGTTTATTTTTATCCAATTCATGTGAGGTTGCCAATGACGTGCTCGGAAATGAAACTGTCGCCGCCATTGAAGGCGAATGGGGCGTGGAAGAAGAAAGTCAGTTTTATAAGAAATCCACGATGATCCCAAATACTTATTCTGTTTTTATTACTATTGATCCGGATAATCCGAATGGTGTCATTATCGATGGCTTTTATCACGTTAATATAAGCATAAAGGCTTCTGTTTCAGGTAGTACAATTACTATTCTTGAACAATCCGCACATGATGAAAATACTCAATATGATTATACGGTGTCCGGGTCAGGTTCGCTGACAGGCAATCTGAAAGAAATCTCCTGGAATTATGTCGTTAATGATGGAAGTACCGTTAGTGATCATTGCACTGCAACCTATACGAAAAAGTAGGTTATTCCCTGAAATCTTCGATCGTCTTGTAAACCCTTTCTTTGATTTCTTCAGAAGAGGGATTGAGTTCTTCAGTCGTGAACTTTCCCTTTTCAATATTAATTCTTTCAAATACCATCAGGTAAAGGTTGAAGATAATCATCAGGCTCAGCCTGTACCTGGGTTCCAGTAAGGGATAAATATTTTCTATGACTTCAAAAGTCTTTTTCCTGTATATTGCAGCCAGATCATAATAGGTACGGATCATATTCCTGAATCCGAAAGGAATGGGAGCGCCGTGTGCTATATGGCTCAGTTGTTCATGGGTAAGTCCGTTATCGGTAATTACATCATCGGCAAAATAATTCAGGTGATTATGCTGATCCTTCTGAAAATCGCGGATAATATGAACGATATAGCTGAATAAGGCACAAGGTGTGGCGGCGTCTCTCACATCAAATGCAGGAACATCATAACCGTGTCTTGTTTTTCGCAATCCGTTCAGATGAACAAATATGGAAGCAGGGGAAACCGATGCGCCCTGTGAATAATCTATAAAATCGCTGATTGTGGCAAAACCGTTATGATCGATATCGTAAATCATCGATTTTGCAAAGGTTTCAAGAGGCCACAACGGAATATGGAAAGTTCTTATCGTTTCGAGCAGTTCATTTCCTGAATCATAATTCTGCGGTTTTTCAATGTGATCAATCCATGTATTCACGCTCTGCAAAAAGGATGCTTTTTCATTCTCGGCAATGATAGTATGTGCAGATTTATGACAATCAATCAGATCGTCTATTGCCCTCATGTATTTATAGCACATTTTTGCGGCATTATACCGGTCTTCTTCCCAAAAGGCCGCGGCAATCAGTATATTGGGATGATCAATGATCCTTTTGAAATCAATCCGGTTGAAAAGTTCCTGGTAGAGCTGATTCATGATTGTTGTTCTTTTTTAATGCGCTCAGCAGTCAGCTTTGCTGAAAGTAGAACCAGCGGGATTCCGTTTCCCGGATGTGTGCTTCCTCCTGCAAAATACAAGTTACCATATTTACGGTGCCTGTTCTGAGGCCTGAAATAACCCATCTGGAAAATATTGTGCCCGATGCCGAAAGTCGAACCCCGGGTAAGATTCATGAAATTTTTCCAGTTTTCAGGGAGAAGGCTGATTTCGAATTTTATGTTTTCTTCGATATCAGACAGTCCGAATTTTTTCAGACGTTCTATTACAGCCTTTCTGGCCGTATCTTTTAATGCATTCCAATCGGCATCCGATTGATCAGCCAGGTGCCCGCAAGGGATGATCACCGAAACAGAGTCTCCGCCTTCAGGAGCAGCTGTATTATCGGTACGTGCTGGGGCATGAATATAAAAACTGGGATTTGATGAAAGCGACTGATCTTTAAAGATCTTTTTCAGGTTGTCGCGGTAGGAACCCGACAAAAACACATTATGATGCTCAAGTTGCGGATAGGTTTTCTTAAGTCCCCAGTGCAATACAATTGCCGAGCAGCTGTACGTCATTGAATCGAGGCGCCGCGACACTTTTGCATCCGTAAGCAATTCACGGTATACATAAGGAAGATCGGCATTGCACACAATAATTTTCGCCGGTATCGTGCTGCCATTATCGAGTACAACACCGGTTGCTCTCTTTTTTTCAGTGAGAATTTTTACAACGGGTGAATTGTAAACGAACCTTACACCGGCTTCTTCAGCCAGCGAAACCAGTTTACGGGTGACAGCAAACATTCCGCCTTCGGGAAACAGTGATCCTTCGGTGAGTTCAGCAGCGGCAAGCATCGAAAAAAGGGCAGGGGCACTGAACGGATCCTGTCCTACATATATATTCTGAAAAGTAAATGCATTCTGCAGGTTCTCATTCTTGAAGAACCTTTTAACGTATCGGGTATGCCGTAAATGCGTTTTTAACTGAACAAGCAATAAGGCATTCCGGAGGGTGACAAAATCTAACAGGCCATAGAAGTTACGTCCCAGCAAGTTGTCCGTGGCGAGCCTGAAGTTCCGGTAACCTTCGGTAATCAGCTTTTCAGCCTTTTCAGAACTTCCCTTTTCAATCTTTTCAAGCTGTTCGTAAAGGCTTTTTTTGTCCGGCGTAAAGTCGATCTTCATCCCGTCCTCAAAGCTGATCTGGTAAAGAGTGGGGAGAGGAAGCGATTTAAAGCTGCTTTCTTCGGTGATATCAAGCGTTTTGAATACCTGCCTGTAAATTTCAGGCATCAGGTATATGGTTGCACCGGCATCAAAACGGTGTCCGTCTCGCATTATCTGGCCACACCGTCCTCCCGGTGAAGCATTTTTCTCATAAACTGTAACCCTGAATCCCTGCCTTGCCAGGTAAATGGATGTGGTTATTCCGCCAATGCCTGCGCCAATGATCACAGCAGTTTTATCACCTGCCATATGAAAATGAAATTGAAATTGAAATTGAAAAGTCGAAAATATGCAATTTTTCGGATACTGTGTAACTCACCTTAAAAAATAAGCTTCAGGGTGTTCCGGACACTAACCGGATTATATTCTTTTTTTTAGTAAATTTAAGACTAAATACATGCCGTCATGAATCCATCCGACAGTAATCCGGTTTCTTCCCCTGTGAAGATCAGAAAAATATTGGTGCCTGTTGATTATTCCGAATGCTCCAGGTTTGCCTGTCGTTATGCCATTAAAATAGCCTGCAAACTGGGGGTGGAGATTAAACTGTTTCACACGTACTATTCTCCCGCATTTGATTTGATCGAACTCGCCGGAGCCGTTCAAACACAATCTCAATTGAGGGAAGAGGTTACAGTTAACCTTGAAGAAAGCGAAAAGGAAACCCTTATAAATTTCATGAACGGACTCAAGGATTATATTGAACAGTGCAACCTTCCGCCTGTTCAAATGAGTTTTGACCTTGCACCCGGCGTACCGGAAGACGAAATAATCAATTATTCAAAAGAATACCTGCCTGACCTGGTCATCATGGGAACCCGCGGAAAAGGTACCGGGGTAGGTGCCATTATTGGCAGTGTTACGGCGTCGGTCATCACCCGGATGAAAATGCCCGTTCTTGCTATTCCTGAAAAATACACGTTTGTTGGCGAAGAGAATGTGAAAAACCTGATGTATGTGACCGATTTTGATGAATCTGATTTTCTTACGCTAAAAAGCCTGATCAACCTTACCGACCAGCTTGGGCTTGACATTCATTGCGTGCATATCGGCGATCCCGATTCGTGGGATAGGGTGAAAATGGAAGGGCTTATGAAATATTTTACCGAGGTTTACGGCAAGACGCAAGTGTCCTACAGTTTTGTCAGCCAGAAAAACCTGTTGCCCGACCTCGATGAGCTTATACGGCAGAAGAGCATCAACATTCTTTCTCTTACCGCTCACCGGCAGGGGATTGTTGACAGGCTGTTCAAGAGGAATATGACAAAGAAGCTGTTCTACCACACATCGATTCCGTTGCTGGTGTTTCATTAGATCAAGCTCCTCGCAATGACGGCTAGCTTTGCGGCTTATACACCACTGCCTTATTCGACTTCCCGTCAATTTCAATTTTCACGGGGTTTTCAAACCGCACGTGGCGAATAAACTGCGTTTCATTGACAGCAGGAAGCGAATTCAGAAAATCGACATGATACACGCCGTCTCCCATGTATGGATTGATCGTCAGGTATCCTACGCCAAACGTGGTGAGATTATGAAAGAAGTGGGTGCCCTGGCTGGGGTCAACCCTGAAACGTTCGAGGCCAGATTCAACAATAACCCTAGCGGCCGATATATTGGCCCATTTCACCGGTATTCCGAGCCACGGATCACTTGATCCCCAGCGGCCCGGACCAACCAGGACATACTGAGTCTGATTCTTTGCAAAACCGTCATTGATGGTTTCAAGTTCTGCTGCGATGTTCATGCTTTCAGCCGCCCTGAATGTATCAGGTTTTACATAAACAATGTCTTTAATATTGTTGTATGTACCGTTCCCGAGCGCCTTGTCGGAATAAATGATCACCCTCTCGAAATCCACATTCTCAATTCTCGAATTGAGACTTTGTTCATTAATTACTATCGGGCGTATCTGCAGCAGGTTAAAACCAAGATTGCTTCCGTTTCTTGTGGTGTAATCCACTGCGAATTCAATCTCAACAGGATTATTCATGGCTTTCTGGCCAAGGTCGAGCAGGTTATTCAGTATATCAGCAAGCGGGAAACGATCATGTGACAAAATATTCGAGAAGGTGATAATTTTTCTTCCTTTAGCATCAAGCCCGTCGCGGATCTGGTTGTTTTCATGATCATATACTGAAGCCGCTATTTCAAGCGTGCCATCGGTTTCAGCATCACTTACGGCCAGTTTAACAAGATTTACTTTGTCATCCGTGGAAGCCAGGAACTGGTTCGGATTCATGTCGAGCGCATAGAAATATTTCTGCGTCGATTTAACGGCCAGTTCGGGATTTGAAAGCTGGATGATCTTTTTTGGATATCGGGGTGAAAAACGGAGTCCCGTGCCGCCTTCAGCAATCAGCTTTCCCAGGCCGAATGCAATGGTCGCAATTCCGTCGTTGGCCTTTTCGGGATGAATCGGGTAGAAATTAATGGACCGGGCTACGCCTGAGAGCAAGGGATAGAATCGGTTTCCATATTGCCGGCCGCATACTTCCTGAATGATGATACCCATCTTCTCCTCATCGATCAGGTTGGTAGTAGCCAGTGCGTATGCTTTGCTCGATTTGAAGAAAACCGAAGCGTAGACGCATTTGATGGCCATCTCGAGCATACGGATTGCCGTGGCTTTCACAGGAACCACGGGAATCATATAGGTATTGTAAATACCTGCAAACGGCTGGTAAAACGAATCTTCGAGCTTGCTTGATGATCGGATGGCAAGCGGATTATTTGCCTGCAAAATAATAGTTCCCAGGTCCTGGTAAATATGTTCGGGAAGCCGGGCTGCCACAAAAGCTTTAAGAATCTCCTCATCACTCAGTCCCGAAGTGGCAAGCGGGTAAAGGTCATTCTGCTGCATGAACTCATCAAAGATCTCCGTACTCAGAACAACCGTATGCGGGATGTTGATTTTCTCGGTTTTAAGCATTTCAAGTGCTTCACGGTTATTCAGGAAACTGTTGAAAAAGGCCAGTCCTCTTGCTTTACCGCCAATAGACCCTTCTCCGATCCTTGAAAAACCAACGTATTCATCATACAAATGCCTGTCGAATTCTGCAATTATGCCCTGTGCCTTGCTGGTCCTGAAACTTGAGATGGCTTTATAAATGTATTTCCTTACGTCATCAAGCGATTTGAAATCCTCGAGCTTAGCCGGTTTAAATATCTGGGCAATAGGAAACAGTCCCCTTGCATTAAGCCATTTTGAAATATCATCACGCCGGGTGTGATAGATCAGGATGTCATCGGGAATTGTCATGATGACCTGCTGAAGATCCCGCAGATTTGCAGCAACACAATATTCCTCAAGTGTATCGGGCTTTCTGAATACAAATTCGCCGAAGCCGAAATTCTTTAAGATATAGTCTTTGAGCTCGTTCGAAAGGTTCTTCGAATGCTTATGAAGAAAACCGGTTCCTATTGAAAACGCGTATTGCTCATTCGATTTATCGGAGGATTGAAGCAGAACCGGGATATTCTTGTCCTCATTTTTGATCAGCCTGCATAATTCAAGGCCTGCCATAACTTTGTGATCTTTTCGGTTGGATGTCATTTTGAAACTCACATCCGATATGATGCCCATTATATTATGCCTGTATTTTCTGTAAATCTCAACGGCATCCGTATAGTTGTTGGCAAGCAATATTTTGGGTCTTCCCCTGCGCCTGAGCATTTTCTGGTGCTCGTTAAGAGCTTCTTTCATGAATTCCATGGTTTGCTCCAGCACTACTTTATAAACTACCGGCAGAAAGGATGATATAAATCGAACTGAATCTTCGATCAGCAAAATCGATTGCACACCGACCTGCTGAATATCAAAGTCGGCATTCATCCTGTCCTCGATCAGTTTGATAATGGCAAGCAGCAAATCGCTGTTTCCAAGCCAGCAAAACACATAATCGATGGCACTCAGGTCCTCATTTTCAAGTTTAAGCGAAACTTCCCTTGAAAAGTGAGTGAGGACCACAATAGGAATTTTGGGATATTTCTCTTTAAGCTCACGTGCAAATTCAAATGTATCCACGTCCGCGATGCTGAGCATTTCAATGATCAGATCAATGCGGTCGTTTTCAAGGATGCTCTTTGCTTTTTTCGCCGAATCGGCATGAAGAAAAACAGGAGGGTACCGCAGGTTCAGTGATACATATTCATTGAAGATCTGCTCGTCAATACGGCCGTCTTCTTCGAGCATGAAAAAGTCATAGCTGCTGCAGATCACGAGCACTTTCCGTATCCGGTTCTGCATCAACAGGTTGAAAGAAGTATCCGAGAAGTAATACGTTTCGATATGACTTTCTTCCACTCTTTTGGCCATCTTAAGCGGTTTAGATGTTTAGGGGTTTAGGAGTTTAGAAGTTTAGGGAACCTTTCTCACTCCATCGAAAACGTATTCCCGCTGCAAAGCAGGTCGTCAACCGTTTTTATCGATGATTTGGAGCGTACCTCAGCCATCTGTTTGTACATCATATCGTCATATACGCTTGCTTCACACGACCGGATGACTCCCATTGCAATAGGGAATTCGGGCCTGCTGAGCCGAACAAGCATATAATCACGTGTGTCATCATGATCAAGGGCGTTATGAATAAGAATATCTTCTTTTTTCACGCCGTTTTCGCCCACTTTTACCACTTTAAACCGGGTACCTTCCTGGATTAATCCAAGCTCTTTATTTTTACCGAAAAGCATAGGTTCTCCGTGCTTCAGGTAAAGCTGGTTTTCAGCCCTGAGTTCCTTGCTCGTGATTTCAGCATGAATATCATCGTTAAAGATAACACAGTTCTGGAGCACTTCCACAAGGGCGGTTCCTTTATGCCTTGCAGCCTGTATGAACACTTCCTTCATCATTTCAAGGTCAGTATCCACAACACGTGCAAAAAAGTTACCCTGGGCACCCATGGCCAGTTCGCCGGGTAAAAAGGGATCTTCAATAGTGCCGTCCGGTGATGATTTAGTTACACTGCCTTTTGGTGTAGTGGGGGAGTACTGGCCTTTTGTAAGCCCGTAAATTTTATTGTTGAAAAGCAGGATCTTAATATCCAGGTTCCGGCGGAGCAGGTGGATGAAATGGTTTCCACCGATGGCCATTGAATCGCCGTCGCCTGTAACCAGCCAAACGCTAAGTTCAGGATTAGCCAGTTTTATCCCTGTGGCTATTGCCGCACCGCGTCCATGAAGGCCATGAAATCCGTAGGTGTTTATATAATAAGGAAAGCGTGATGAACAGCCGATACCAGAAACAAAAACAACTTTTTCCTTTTCTATTCCGGTCTCAGGCAATGCGCGCTGAATAGCAGCCAGCACTGCATGACCTCCGCAGCCGGGGCACCATTTGGCCGGCTGCTCCATCTTGAAATCCTGTACTGTTGTTATGCAATTATTTTCCATGGTTTTCAGGAGTCATTAAAACGTCATTGAATTTTTCTTTTAATTCCGATATCATAAAAGGCAATCCCTGCACTTTGTTGAATTGCAGATAATTGAATTCGGGTAATTTGCTTCTTAAATAGGAAGCAAACTGGCCGAGGTTCAGTTCGCAAACAATTATCTTTTTGAAATTGCGGAAGATTTCGGAAACATTGTTCGGCAAAGGATTGATATAGTTGAACTGGGCAAGGCTGATGCTTTTACCTTCCTCAATCATTTCCTGCACGCCGGTGTAAAGAGCTCCGTAAGTTCCGCCCCAACCCACAACAAGCAGGTCGCCGCTTTCATTGCCAATAACTTCCTGGCGGGGAATAAAGTTTGCCACTTTGGCAACCTTGTCATTCCTCAGGATTGTCATCTTTTCATGGTTGTACGGATCATAAGAAATCACCCCTGTGATATCCGATTTTTCAAGTCCCCCAACCCTGTGCCTCAACCCGGGCTGACCCGGCAATGCCCATGACCGGGCAAGAGTTTCAATATCCCTTGCATAGGGTTTGTAATCCGGATCATCATCTTTTACAAGCCTTGCCTTGATTTCAGGAAGGTCTTTCACTGCAGGAATTTTCCACAATTCCGATCCGTTGGCAAGGTAACCGTCTGAAAGCAGGATTACAGGAGTCATATGTTCAATGGCAATCCGTGCGGCCTCGAAAGCATATTCAAAGCAGTTGGCGGGTGTTGAAGAAGCCAGTACAACAACCTGGCATTCCCCGTGCCGTCCATACAATGCCTGCATCAGGTCACTCTGTTCTGTTTTTGTGGGAAGTCCTGTTGACGGTCCGCCCCGCTGAACATCCACCACCACCAGCGGAAGTTCGGTAATCACGGCCAATCCGAGGCCCTCACTTTTAAGTGACAAACCCGGTCCTGATGTGGATGAAACGGCCAGGCAACCGGCAAAGGCAGCTCCAATTGCCGAACATATGCCAGCTATTTCATCTTCAGCCTGGAAGGCAACAACTCCCAGGCTTTTCATTTTGGTAAGTTCCTGCAATATTTCCGAAGCAGGGGTTATCGGATAGGAGCCAAGGAATAGGGTCCGTTTTGCCCTTTCAGCAGCAGCAACCAATCCCCAGGCTATGGCTACGTTTCCGGTCATATTCCGGTAAAGTCCGGCACCCTTCTCGGCTGGTTTCACTTTGTAAGTGGCCTCAATGGCTTCCACCGTTTCAGCATAGTTATAGCCTGCATGAAGCACAGCCAGGTTTGCCTTTACAAGATCCGGTTTTTTCTTAAAGCGATCTTTCAGGAATGCTTCGCCAATCTTTACATCGCGGTTGAAGAGCCAGAAAAGAATACCAGCTACAAACTGATTCTTTGTCTTATCAGCAACCCGGGCGTCAAGGCCGAACTGCTTAACCACATCCCTGGTCATTTCAGTGATGGGTGCCTCAACTACATTATATCCTTCGAGGGAACCATCCTTCAGCGGATCTTCGATGTAATCCGCTTTTTTGTAATGTCGTGAATCGAAATTATCAATGTCAATAATAATCGTTGCCCCCGGACGCAGCCATCTCATATTTGCCTTGAGGGCTGCAGGATTCATAGCTACCAGTACATCGGCAAGGTCACCCGGCGTTTGCACCTCTTTGTGACCAATGTGTACCTGGAAACCTGAAACTCCGGCAACTGTTCCCTGGGGTGCACGTATTTCTGCAGGATAGTCCGGAAAAGTGGCCAGATCATTTCCTACAAAGGCCGATGTATCAGAAAACTGGGCTCCTGTGAGCTGAATGCCGTCACCTGAATCACCCGCAAATTTTACAACTACATCGTCTCGTTCAATTATTTTTACCCTTTTTTTCATTCCGAATTAAACTGTTATACATATAAACAATGTTACTTATTTCTGTTTAATCTAGCTATGACGTAAGCCAGCAAATTGGCAGATTATGATATAAATCACCTGTTCTGTTATCTTTGCATAAAATTTATTTTGATGGGTTTGATTAAAACGGTCAGGGGTTTTACGCCGCAACTCGGAAAAGAGTGTTATGTTTCGGATACGGCTGTAATTATAGGGGATGTTATTGCCGGCGACCAGTGCAGTTTCTGGTTTAACGTGGTGATCAGGGGCGATGTAAATTCAATACGGATAGGAAACAAGGTAAATATCCAGGATGGCACCGTTCTGCATACGCTCTACCAGCGGTCAGTGATTGAAATCGGCAACCATGTTTCAATTGGTCATAACGCAGTGATCCACGGAGCAAAGATCATGGATAATGTGCTGATTGGTATGGGCGCGATTGTGCTGGATCATGCAGAAATCGGGGAAAATTCGATTATTGCAGCAGGATCCGTTGTACTGACAGGAACTAAGGTTGAACCCGGAAGCATTTATGCCGGTGTGCCGGCCAAACGGGTTAAGGATGTAGACCCGCAGCAGGCCGCTGAAATGATCAACCGCATAGCGAATGATTATATCATGTACGCGGGGTGGTTTAAGGAGGAATGATGCTGAATGCTGGATGCCGGATACCGGAAAGAGCCGTCATTGCAAGGAGCATGACAAAACTTTGATTATACCCTGATATCTTGTCGACGAAGCAATCTGCCCGAACAGGAAGAGCTTTGCAAAGAGTGATATTTAAGGTTTTTCCTCGTTAGGTATTGCCTGTGCGGGCAGATTGCTTCGTCGCAGTATATCTTACTATAATCACAGTTTATGAATTGCTCCTCGCAATGACGGCGGTTACAGCCTAATTCCACAAATTTACCTTCTCCAGCTCAATCACCTCTTCAAAAAACAACTTTGAAATCACCTGGAAGTAGTCGGTGTAATCGGATACGAGGAAACGGTGATGCGGATTGGGATCATTGTTGAGCTCGTTCTTTTCTGTTAGCAGGTTACGCAGGTGATTGGCAACAATCTTCGACGAATCGATTACATCTACATTGAAATTAAAGAACTTGTTAATCTGGTTTTTAATAATCGGGTAATGAGTGCAACCAAGGATCAGGGAATCAATATGTTCGAAATCGGGTTTTGACAGGTAGCTGCGGATGATCGCGTTGCTGATGTCATCAAAAATAAACCCTTCTTCAATCATCGGAACCAGCATAGGCGTTGCCAGGGAGGCAACCGAAATATGCGGGTTAAGGGCAATGATCTTGCTTACATAGGTTCCGCTGTTAATAGTACCTTTAGTTCCGATAACACCTACATGTTTGTATTTCTTTCTTGATGCAACGTATTCGACAACAGGGTTGATTACATCCACTACAAGCGCATTGGAACCGGCCTCCTTTATTATGGCATCATAGGCATTGGCCGAGGCGGTATTGCAGGCAACCACAACCACTTTACACTGTTGTTCAAGCAGGTATTGTGTTATGCGTGCCGAATAACCGATGATGGTCTCCTTTGATTTATCGCCGTAAGGCAAATGGGCGGTATCACCGAAATATATGAGCCGTTCATTGGGCAACAACTGCCTGATGGCGTTGGCCACTGTCAGACCGCCTACCCCCGAATCGAATACTCCGATTGGCTTGTTATTATTGTTCATCCTGCTAGTAAAAAAATGCAGGGACAGATAGCGACCTGTCCCTGCAGATGGGACTGCAATGTCCCTTGATTATATTATTATCCGGTTTATTTCAGTCCGAGCTTGGTTTTAACAAGCGGCAGAATATCCTGTGATTCAGGAGCCGTATACACGATCATTCCTCCGGCTGTATCAAAAATATAGGTGAAACCGTTTTCAGCGGCTACATCATTAACAGCTTTTATGGCTTTATCCTGGATGGGTTTGAATAATTCAGCCCTTTTATCGCTTAATGATTTATCGGCTTCCTGTTGGAAAGTCTGGCTTCTCTGGTTCAGGCTTGCTAATTCTTCCTGTTTTGAATTTAAAATCACAGGATTAACATTCGGATCATTAGATAATTTAGTGTATTCATCGTATTTCTTATTGAATTCAACCTGCAATTCTTCCAGTGTCTGCTGCATTACAGCGGCTTCACGCTCAAGTTTTTTCTGTGCGCTGTCGCTTTCCGGCATGGCGGCGAAAACAAGCCGGCTGTCGATGTGCCCTATCTTGAGCGGATTTTGAGCGAAAATACTCCCAGAGGTTAATACTAAACCTGCAATTATCAGTAATCCAAATACTTTTTTCATCATTTTTAAATTAAGGAAACAAATGTAATAATTTAATTTTTATAACCGAGTTTCTGAAGCACTTCGTCACTTATATCGTACCTCGGGTTTGTATAGATCATTGAAGCACCGCTTGATGTATCGAAAATGGCGGCATAGCCGTTTTCAGTTGCAAGATCCTTGATCGCATTATAAACATCATCCTGGATAGGTTCAATGAGTTCCTGGCGTTTTTTGAAAAGTGCACCTTCCTGGCCAAAATAGTTTTTCTGCAGTTCCTTGGCTTCTTTTTCCTTGTTGACAATGGCGTCTTCTCTTTGTTTTCTCATATCCTCTGAAAGCAATACCCGTTCAGCCTGGTAATCCTTATACATTTTTTCAATGTCGGCATATTTGGCTTCCACTTCTTTCTGCCATTCCTGCGACTGCTTGTCGAGTTGGTCCTGGGCAGCCTTGTAATTCGGAATATTATTCAATATGTATTCCGTATCCACAAAGGCATATTTTTGTGCAACGGTAATTCCAAGGGATAGGAGCAAACCGGCCAGCAAAATATATACTCTTTTCATAGTGATGTTTTTAAGATTTAAAAATTGTATCTGGTTAGGATATATCAAATTCAATACCAAATTTAACATTTAGAAATTTTGTCCCATGGTAAAGTGAAATTCACCTCCATGACGTCCCTTATTAATATCGCTTCCCGAAATGCTGCTGTTTGGCATATCGAAGCCATATCCCCAGTCGATGCCCAGCATTCCGAACATCGGCAGGAATGCTCTTATGCCAACGCCGGCCGAACGTTTAATGCTGAACGGGTTGAAATCTTCAAATTTTGACCATGCATTACCTCCTTCAATAAAGGCAAGTCCGAATATGGTGGCCGAAGGATTCAGTGAGAAGGGATAACGCAGCTCCATCGTATACTTGATATAGACGTTACCATCATCTATGCTGGTTCCGTTACGAATAGTTGTGGGAGTAATGCTTCCTTCAGAATATCCGCGCAATGCAACAATATCGGTACCGTAAAGATTATAGCCCATCATACCGCTACCTCCGACATCAAACTTTTCAAATGGTGATGTTCCGATATCGGGATTGTAAAAGCCCAGGTATCCGAATTCAGATTTTGCCGATATAACAAGGTCCTTTACAATTTTTGTATACCATGCGCCATTGAAGGTCCATTTATGATATTCGATAAACTTAAATTTATTTGAGTTCTCGCGGTCAGCAACCTTCTGTTGTTTGGCGAGTTCTATTTCTTTTTCACCATACCGTGTATCGCCTTCATATTGTTTTCCGACCTGGTCCCTTATTTGTAACACCTCATTATCTGTCAATTTCCAGAATCCGTCCTTTTTGAAAAGTGAGTAAGGCGGAGTCAGCTTCACTCCGAATGAGAACGCCGAACCTCTGCGCGGATAAATCATCTGGTCCTGTGAACTGCGCGAAAGCGATATGTTAAAGTCAATAATCTGTGATAAACCGTCTGTGATCAGGAAGTAACTCGAGTAGTTGTTCAGCATATAGCGCTGGTATTCGAGTTCGGTATACAGCACAAAATAGTCATCGGGCCATTTAAGTCTTCTGCCTAAACCTACCGAAGATCCAAGTACTTTGAAATAACCGTCTGATCGGGCATCGCGAAATGTACGGTAAGGATGGGTGACCGTGTAATATAGCGATGTGGAGAAACTGTTGGGTTTTTTGCCTCCAAACCATGGTTCCACAAATGAAATGTTATACGCCTGGTAAAACCGGCCGTTTGATTGTGCCCTTACCGATAAAGTCTGACCGTCACCGGTTGGAACAGGCCGCCACGCTTTGGGATCAAGTATTTTGCGGGCTGAAAAATTCGAAAAGCGAAGTCCGATCGTACCTACAAAACCGTAGCCTCCCCATCCGCCGGATACCTCGAGCTGGTCGTTTGATCGTTCTTCCACCGAATATTCTATGTCGACTGTACCGTCAGCAGGATTCGGAAGAATATTCGGCACAATGTTTTCAGGATTGAAATGCCCCATTGCAGCCAGTTCTCTTACCGAACGGATAATGAGGGTTCTGCTGAAAAGATCTCCCGGCACTGTTCTTACCTCACGCCGGATCACATGTTCGTTTGTTTTTGTATTTCCTTTAACAAGCACACGGTTAATGTTGGCCGGATTTCCCTCGATTATACGAACTTCAAGGTCAATTGAGTCCTGGTCGATATTGATTTCAACGGGTTCAACCGAAGAAAACAGGTAACCTTCATCCATATACTGCGACTGCACTGCATCATCATCCGTTCTCAACCTCTTATCAAGGAATTCCTGGTCATAAACATCGCCTTTTTTCATACTTAGTACCCTGCCCAAAGACTCCGATGAATGCTTTGTATTGCCAACCCATGATATGTTTCTGATAAAATATTGCTGGCCTTCCTCTATTGTTAATTCAAGCCCGATACGTTTATTATTGAGGTCGACAAGTTTTTCGCTCAGGATCTGGGCATCCCGGTATCCGTGTTTATTATAGAAACCTATAAATTTCTTTTTATCCTCCTTGTATTGTTCATCGATATACTTTGAAGGTTTAAAAATATTGATGCTTTTCTGTTTTGTTTTTTTCATGGTTCTCCTCAGGCGCCTGTCGGTAAAAGCTTCATTGCCTGTGAAGGTTATGTCGGAAATTTTTACCCTCTTACCTTTGTTTACTATGATGTCGAGGAATACCTTGTTACCCGGAGATGTATCTGCTTTCTGAACAAAGTCAACATTTACCTTGAAAAAGCCTTTATCAACGAAATGCTTTTTAATGATGGTGACCGTGTTATTCAGCACATTTTCAGTGATCTGGTTTCCCGGTTTGAGCTTTATTTTCTCATCCACATCTTTTGTGTCGTTCTTTTTAAGCCCTTTGATCGTGAGTTTCGCCAGTCGCGGTTGTTCAGCAAGCTGAATTTCGAGAGAAATATAGCGACCTTCAATTTTGGTGGCAATCACTTTTACATCGGAAAACAGTCCAAGTGACCAGAATTTGTCGATTGCCTTTGAAATGGCATCTCCGGGAACATCTATCTCCTGTCCGACTGACAAACCCGATATATTGACGAGATAGGTTGTCTGAAGAAATTTCACACCCGTAACCTGGATATCTTTGATTATAAAAGTTCTGATGTTCTGGGCATCATATTCCATGTAACTGTTAACTGGTTCCGGAGTCTGACTAAAGACATGAACAGTAAATAAAATAAGAATTAATGCCGAAAGGGATTTTTTCATGCGGGACTAGCTGTTTACTTTGATATTTTTAATCTGATCGGCAGTTTTCCCGAAACGTCTTTCCCGGTTTTGGAAATTTAGGATTGCTTCATACAGGTGTTCCCTTCGGAAATCGGGCCATAATGTCGGAGTGAAATAAAACTCACTGTAGGCAATTTGCCACAAAAGAAAATTGCTTATCCTGTATTCACCGCTGGTTCGGATTACCAGTTCGGGATCAGGAAATCCGGCTGTATCGAGGTACTTCTCAAATATTGATTCATTAATGCTCTCGGCATTAACCTTACCTGATTGGATATCAGCGGATAATTTTCGGACTGCATTCGTTATTTCCCATCTTGAGCCGTAACTTAGCGCGATGACCAGGTTCAGCCCGGTGTTTCCTGCTGTAACATCTATAGCACCCTGCAACTGTTTTTTGACATTCTCGGGTAAAACAGCAGTGTTACCTATCGTATGCAGTTTAATATTATTATCAATCAGGGTCTTGGTTTCGGCATCAATTGTTGTGACCAGAAGGGACATCAGGGCGTCCACTTCATTTTTTGGCCGTTTCCAGTTCTCGGTTGAAAAAGCATAAAGCGTGAGATAATTAATTCCCAGTTCAGCCGAAGCTTCAACAGTATCCCTGACAGCCTCAACGGCATTCCTGTGACCAAACACTCTTTGATTACCTCTTTTTTCAGCCCATCTGCCATTGCCATCCATAATGATGGCAACATGTCTGGGAAGTCTGTCTTTATTTATGCTTTCTTTATAATTCATTTTTATTATCGGTATGCCGGGCAATCAGCCGCAAAATTAAAAAACTTATAGGTAATAAAAATACCCATAATAGAATACCAGTCATTATTGTGAATCCATGATTGCTGACCTGACGGATTCTGAACGCCGTCAATGCGGTCGCTGAAGGTTTTCCGGAATCCCCATTCGGCTCCTGCGCTCAGGCGTGATGTAAGATTAATTTTAGCACCTATTCCGAAAGGAATGGCTAGTGTATTTGATGCATTGGTGTTTGAACTGATCACCAGGCCTCCACCAGCTCCGGCGAATAGATAAGGAGTGTAATTCCATTTGCCGAAATTAGGTGTAAACGACAAAAAATTAAACTCCCCCTGCACTGACATATCGAGCAGGGAAGTGCTGAAACTAGCCGGATTTGAAGGCCTGTCAGGATTTAACCGTTTGGGAAAATCAAGATCGTTTCCTGAAAGGTTAACTTGAAATACGTTCAAACGCAGGGCATACCGGGCATTGAAGTTATACCGGTATAAAAATCCGAACGAAGGAGCCGGGCGATAAAAATGACGATTCGGGTTGATATCACCCATATAGTAAGAAGTTCCGCCAAATACCCCGATATTCGCTTCGCGTTGAGCCATTGCTGAAAAAGGCATAGCAAGGGCAAGTAAAATAATATCCAATCTTAAGCGCTTCACCATGAATAAAAAGGTTTGTTGGAATTAAACGCAAAGTAATAGAATTTTAGCGCTTAAAATCACAAATAATCTTAAAAAAACAGAAAAATACAGAAGACGAAACAGGCTTAGAATCTGGCCCTTCTCCAAGTAGGATCGAGGAAAATAGGGATTCCCCTTCTTGATGTTGGAATCCGGTAAACCAGGTTAAAACTGGATATCCAGTAACTGTCCCAGTGCTTTGACCATGGTGATTTGAAACCATCGAGGAAATCGGAAGCGGATTGCCTGTACCCGATTTCATAACCGAACATCCACTTATCGCTTATGATTACTTTTAAACCGGCACCAAATGGAACAGATGCAGTGATACCGAAGTTATTCTTATACTTGTCTCCTTCGCGTGGCTCCATTTCAAGATGTGGCCAGTACATGGTAGCCCCAATTCCGCTGAACACATAAAAGCCAATGCGGGAATAATCGTTGATCATGCCACGCCTGTTAAACATAGCGGCTGATCTCATGAAACGAAATTCAGGTAAAAGGTAATATTCATAATGGCCGGCGATTTCAACAAGGTCAGTCACCGAAGTGAATCCCCGCAATTCGTTTCTTGATCCTGCGTAATCTGATGTTTTGCTGTAGCCATAAACAACGATGGCTTTTACGGATGACCTGGGGTTGACACGATACCTTGCACCAAGATACACCGAGGGGCGTGTACTCTTGAAAGTGATATCTTTTATAAATAAAAGGCTTGTTGCGTTTGGCGCACCGCCAAGATCACTGTAAACATTTGTAGTCCCGATTCCGAATATGCCTTCTACCCTTTTAAGCTTCCATTGTTGACCTGATAACGGAAGCAACATTAATAAAAGGACAGCCGCCGAAGTAATCCTTTTTACCATAATCAGCATTTAGCTATCCTCAAAGATAGCAAAATTGTTATATGAGAAGAATTTATTTTTCTTCTTCTACGAGATCGACGTCAACAAGGATACGTCCGCAATACTCACAAACAATGATTTTTTTTCTTGAACGTATATCGAGCTGACGCTGAGGAGGTATCTGGTTAAAACAACCACCGCAGGCATCCCTTTCAACCGAAACAACGGCGAGTCCGTTGCGTGCATTCTTCCTGATCTTCTTATAAGCTGTAAGAAGTCGTTCCTCAATAATCTGTTCGTACTCCTGCCTTTTCTTTAACAGGTTCTCTTCCTCTTTTTGGGTATCGGATGTAATTTCTTCGAGTTCACCTTTTTTAAGGTTCAGATCATTTTTGCGCTCATCCAGAACCTTCCTTGATTCCTCGATGTATTCAGCCTTTTCCTTTGCCTGGGCTGTGAATTCTTTAATCCTCTTTTCGCTTAATTCTATTTCAAGAGTCTGGTATTCAATTTCCTTTGATAAAGAATCGAATTCCCTGTTGTTTCTTACATTGTTCTGCTGTTCTTCGTATTTCTTGATAAGACCCTTTGAATTGGCCATATCATTTCTCTTACCGCTGATAGCGGATTCTATACTTTTTATTTCTTCCTGGAGTTTTTCAATACGAGTTTCCAGACCGGCAATCTCATCTTCCAGATCCTGCACCTCGAGAGGCAATTCGCCCCTGAGTGTCCTGATTTTGTCGATTTCTGAGTTGATTAACTGAAGCTTGTACAGAGCCCTGAGCTTCTCTTCAATAGTAAGTTCTGCAACATCTGTTGCGGGTTTTTTAACTTCTGCCATACTACCTTATAAATAATAAATAGGACTGGTATTAATGCGTGAAAATCGGACTGCAAAAGTAGGTAAATTTTTTTTAAGAATTTCATAAAAAATTTCAATAGTAAATTGCTCACTTTCATAGTGACCTGTATCAGCAACCACTATTTTGTCTTCTGCTTCAAAAAATTGGTGATACTTAATTTCACCAGTTACAAATAATTGAGCACCCGATGCAATGGCTGCAGGGATCAGGAAAGAACCACTGCCGCCGCAAACCGCAAGTTTCTTTACCGGTTTGTCGAGGAGGCGGCTATGCCTGACCATCGTGCATTTGAATGTGTCTTTTATACGGTTCAGCATAACCGATTCTGAAACCGGTTCGGCAAGTTCACCTGTCATGCCTGACCCGACCCGGTTAAAACTGTTTTCAAGCGAATAAATATCATAAGCCACTTCCTCATAAGGATGAGCCTTAACAAGGGCTTTAACAACTGCATTTTTGTGATGCAAGGGAAAAATGGTCTCCATTCTGACTTCATCTTCAAAATGAAGTCTTCCGATTTCCCCTGAATAGGGATCCGCTCCTTCACCAGCCCTGAATGTTCCTTTGCCCTCAGCATTGAAACTACACATGTCATAATTGCCGATGTGACCTGCCCCGGCTTCGAAGAGGGCATTCCTTAAGGCATCAGCATGGGATAGGGGCACATAGGTAACCAGTTTGTAAAGTATATTTTTCTGAGGCTGAAGTATGGCTGTATTAATCAAACCCAGTTTGTCGCATATGATCCTGTTCACCCCTTCATCCACATTATCCATGTTTGTGTGGGCGCAATAAATGGCAATGCGGTTACGTACTGCTTCCAGGATAATTTTCTGGGTTGTGTCTTTACCGGTGAGTTGCTTAAGGGGACTGAAAATTACCGGGTGGTGGGATATAATGAGGTTAAGGCCTTCTTTAACGGCTTCTTCAATTACGGGCATCGTTACATCTACACAAAGCAGGGCGCCGGTAATTTCATCTCCCGGATCCCCCACTACCAATCCCGAATTGTCATACGACTCCTGGTAGGCCAGGGGAGCGAAGGATTCGAGGTGATGGATGATGGAGGAGAGGTGCGTCATTGCGAGGAGCTTGATAAATTTATGATTATAAAAGGATAATAGAGTCGACGAAGCAATCTGCCCGAACAGGCAATACCTGGCCAGGACAATATGCGAAAAATCTCACTTTGGAAGGTCCTTCCTGTTCGGGCAGATTGCTTCGCACCGTAGGAACCGGTGCTCGCAATGACGAGCTTTTTCAGACCATCCGGTATCCAGCATCCGGTATCCCGTATCCAGTTCACAGTCCCTCCTTAATTTCCAACAACATTTCCTTTATCTGGGTCAGGGTTTTAACCACTTCAAAATTATTATTGGTGTCTTCGCGGTTATCCTTGAGTTTCTTTTTGGCGCCGCTTAATGTCATGCCTCTTTCTTTTACAAGATGATAGATAAGCTTGATGTTCTCGATATCCTGGATTGTAAAAAAGCGGTTTCCTTTTTTATTCTTTTTGGGCTTGATCACATCAAATTCCTTCTCCCAAAAGCGAATGAGCGATGTGTTCACACTAAACATATCAGCCACTTCCCCAATGGAATAATATAGCTTTTCTACTTTCTTTTCTTTGTAAGGCATAGGTGATAAATTAAACAAACTAAGATATAAAAATAATTGTGATTAAACTAATGGTTTAAACGATACTGGATGCGGCCAAAAGCTCGTCATTGCGAGGAGCATGCCGATACCTTAGATTATAGCAGTATGTAAAGCGACGAAGCAATCTGCCCGCACAGGAAGACCTTTACAAAAAGTAGTTTATGCACTTTGTAAGGGTGTGCCTGTGCGGGCAGATTGCTTCGTCGCAGTTATTTCTTTATAAACCGAATGATCTCTCAAGCTCCTCGCAATGACGGGCTTTTACAGTCACCATTAATCAAACGACTGGCCGGGCCTCATCGAGAGTTCGATCATCTGGTCGTATTCGTTTGCAGTAAGGTCATTGAAGAAGTAATTCATAGGATTTACCTTATCATTGTTGTGAATTACTTCATAATGCAAATGCGGAGCGGTTGATAATCCTGTGTTTCCTACAAAGCCAATTACTTCGCCCCTCTTTATTTTCTGTCCCTGTTTTACGTTGAAATGGTCCATGTGACCGTACAGCGTTTTCATTCCATAACCATGATCGATCACAATTGAATTACCATAACCACGTGCTGAGGATTCCACTTTCTCAATTACACCGTCACCCGTTGCATAAATTTCAGTTCCTACAGAGGCAGTAAAATCTATGCCGTAATGGAACTTCTTGATCTTATATATCGGGTGAATCCTGTAACCCCATCCTGAAGCCGTACGCTCGAGGTTTTTATTTGATATCGGCTGGATGTTGGGCATGCAGGCAAGCATTTTTTCCTTGCTTTTAGCCATTTCCATCAGTTCATCGTAGGATTTCGACTGTACAAGCACTTTCCGGCTAAGAATATCCAGGCGCTTGGCCGTGCGGATTGCCATCTGCGCATTATTCAGCTTCTCGAGATTTTTATACCGGTTTGTACCGCCGAAACCTGCCTCCCTTACCGAATGGTTAACAGGCTCAGCTTCGAAAATGGTTCTGTAGATATTATCATCACGCTGCTGCATGTCTCCCAGTACGGATTCAATATTATCAAGCTGCTTATTGAACAGTTCTATATTCAGGTTCATTTCACTGATCTGCCTTTTTAATCCCTTTTCTTTCGGGGAATCAATAATCCAGGAGAACGAGAGATAGCCGCTAAGCATAATTACCAAAAAACCGAATAGCATGCCTAATACCCGAATGGTCTTCTGCTTCACAGATGATTTCACCATGTAATAACTTAGTGAATCGGGATTGAATTTATACTTTACTTTACCCATCGCTGAAAGTATTTAGTAAGTCAAGTTGTCGTTAGTCTTTGCCTTTTTAATGATCTGCGCAAACTCTTCATGTGTTAAACTGGTATCGAAATAAAAGGATGGGTTCACCGGTCGGTTCTGGTATAAAACTTCATAATGTAAATGCGGTCCTGTCGCCCTTCCTGTTTGACCCACTGTTCCGATGATTTGGCCCCTGCTGATTTTTTCACCTACTTTTACTTTAACTGTCTGCAAATGTGCATAACGCGTTCCAAATCCAAACTTATGGTCTAACACAATCTCGTTTCCATAACCTGTACGAGAATGCTCTATAAAAGTTACAAATCCGTCACCTGTCGCATACACATTTGTCCCTTGCGGGGCAACAAAATCAACCCCGTAATGAGTCCTTACGGTCATAAAGAACGGGTCTTCGCGTTCGCCGAAGTGCGATCCGATCATTGTAAGATCATTTTTATCGATGGGTTGTATGGCAGGCAGGTGGGTTTGTCCTTCCGAGTATTCCATTGCTTTTTCGTACAACTGGCGGAAAGAACCCGATTCAATCTGAAGCTGTGTTGTAAGAGAGTTTATTACTGAGTTTACCTGGTAGCTGATGTCATTTTGCCTGACTAACTGGCCCCTGGAAGCAGAGCCTCCTGTGCCGGCACCTGTCACTGTTGAAGGTAACGTATCCAACTGCAGGATTATCCTGTAGCGGTTGTCCTTTTCAATCACATTCTCATTCAGCGTAGTTTTCAGCTTCTGACCTTTATGCAGTAACCCCCGCATTTCCATAGTAAGCTGATTTACTTGCTTTTGAAGAAATATAGATTCGGTTGATCCGAAGAAATGATTCAGCACATAACCTGATGAAAAAGTAAGGAGCAGAACAAGAATAAAGAACCCGGCAAGAGCCGTAATTTTCCGACTCCGGGTAATTTTTATTTCTTCATAGGTCAAAGTTACCGGATTGAAATAATATTTCTTCTTCCTGAAAATCAAAAACTTGTGAATGATTAGTTCATGATAAGGTACGTTAACAACAAATCTATAGGAAAAAAACTAATTTTGCAAATCAAATTTCAAGGGGATCTGGTTGAACCGGTCATTCATTTATCAAAATTATTAAAGTATTTACATGAATTCTGTAGTCGTTCGTCAAAAATTTCTTGATTTCTTCCGCGAAAAGGGACACGAGATAGTCAGCTCTGCACCCATGGTTATAAAAAATGACCCCACGCTGATGTTTACAAACGCCGGTATGAACCAGTTTAAGGATATTTTCCTGGGTAACGCTCCGGTTAAATTCAAGCGTATCGCTGATACCCAAAAATGTCTGAGGGTATCCGGGAAGCATAATGACCTTGAGGAAGTAGGGCACGACGGTTATCATCATACCATGTTCGAAATGCTTGGTAACTGGTCGTTTGGCGATTATTTCAAGAAAGAGGCCATTGCCTGGGGATGGGAATTCCTTACTGAGGTAATGAAGATCGACAAACAGCGCATATACGTTACAATATTTGAAGGCGATAGTTCAGAAAACCTTGAACGCGATAAGGAAGCCTATGATTTTTGGAAACAATGGATTGATGAAGACCGGATTATAAACGGAAACAAGAAGGATAATTTCTGGGAAATGGGCGACACCGGCCCTTGCGGCCCCTGTTCCGAGATCCATGTGGATCTGAGAACAGAAAATGAACGCTCTGCACTAAATGGGAAAGAACTTGTGAACAAAGGAAACCCGAAGGTCATTGAAATCTGGAATCTTGTATTTATCCAGTATAACCGCAAGGCCAGCGGGGAACTTGAGCCTCTGCCCAACAAGCATGTCGACACCGGTATGGGTTTCGAACGGTTATGCATGGTGTTGCAGGGAAAAACCTCGAATTACGATACAGATGTTTTCCAGCCTATCATCACTGAAATTGCACATTTAACAGGCATTCCCTATGGCAGCAGAGAAAAGACCGATATTGCGATGCGTGTGGTGGCCGATCATCTGAGGGCTGTATCGTTTGCCATTGCCGACGGACAATTACCATCCAATGCACGGGCAGGTTATGTGATCCGCAGGATCCTCCGCCGTGCCGTAAGGTATAATTATACATTCCTGGGACAAAATAAACCGGTTATTTTTAAACTGGTGCCGGCCCTGATACAGGCTATGGGTAACGCTTTCCCTGAACTGGAACAGCAAAGGCAACTTGTTGAGAAAGTGATTTTCGAAGAAGAGCAATCGTTTTTACATACTCTTGAAAGCGGCGATAAACGGCTTAAAGAGTGCATTGCTTCCATGAAAAAGGGCGAAACCGAATTAAACGGAAAAATTGCATTTGAATTATACGATACATATGGTTTCCCGCTTGATCTGACTGAGTTGATCCTGAAGGAAAACGGACTTACAGTGAACCGTCAGGAATTCGAAGCAGAGATGGCTCAGCAGCGCAACCGTTCCAAAGCTGCCGCCGCAGTGGAATCGGCCGACTGGATCATCGTAAGACCCGGAAATGACCAGACTGATTTCATCGGCTATGATAAATTAAGAGCAGAGGTGAAAATAAGCCGCTTCAGAAAGGTCAGCCAGAAGGATAAATCATTTTATCATCTCGTGTTCAACCAGACTCCTTTCTATGCCGAAAGTGGCGGACAGGTGGGCGATACGGGCTACATTGACGATGGTGATGAGAAGATTAAGATTAAAAATACATTCAGGGAACATGGCCTTGTCATTCATGTTGTTGATAAGCTTCCGGCCGATACATCCACTGTATTTGAAGCTGTGGTTACTGATAAAACAAGAAGCAATACCGCCAGGAATCACTCTGCCACTCACTTATTGCATTACGCATTGAGGCAGGTTCTTGGCAAACACGTGGAACAAAAAGGCTCGCTGGTAAATGCAGATTACCTGAGATTCGACTTTTCCCATTTCCAGAAGATGACACAGGAAGAACTGTCGAGGGTTGAATCCATTGTGAATGATAAGATCCGTCAGAATATAAGGGGTGATATTCATGTTGAAGTTCCCATGGAACAGGCTAAAAAAATGGGAGCCATGGCTCTTTTTGGTGAGAAATATGGCGACCGGGTGAGGGTAGTGCAGTTTGATGATTCAATCGAACTTTGCGGGGGTACACACGTGGATTCAACCGGAACTATCGGCCTGTTTAAAATTATTTCCGAGAGTTCAATTGCAGCGGGTATCCGGCGTATTGAAGCCATTACAGGAGAAAAAGCTGAAAACTGGTACCGCGATCTTGAGAATAAATTCCGGACTATCGAACAACTGTTGAACAATCCCCAGGATGCCGTCAAAACTATTACAGGCATCATTGAGGAAAAGGCAACTCTGCAGAAACAGGTTGAAAAATTTCTGCAGCAATCAGCCCTTGCTTTCAAAGAATCGCTTAAACACCATATCAGGGTTGAAAACGGCATTTCACTTATAAGCGCGATAGCTGCAGAACCGGTTAATGATCCTGCTGTCATCAAAGATGTAGCGTTTATGCTGAAAAACGAAATTGAAAACCTTGTTCTCGTTATCGGTGCCATCACAGGCGGAAAACCGTTCCTTGCCGTGGCTGTTTCGGATAAACTTTTTAAGGAACAGAATCTGAATGCCGGAGAAATTGTGCGAACCGCTGCCAAAGAATTCAACGGCGGAGGCGGCGGACAACCGTTCTACGCCAATGCAGGCGGTAAGGATGCCGGTAAGCTTCAGGCTGCCATGAATAAAGCACTTGAACTGGCAATAAAAAAATAGTCTCTTGTTTTGTGATTGTCTATTAAAGTATTTTTAATAATTTCATCCATTCCTTAAACTTCAATTACTTATGAAAAAATTACATGTTCTTCTTTTCGCTATTACATCGGTTCTCAGCATATCATTTGCAACTGCCCAGACAGCCGATGAAATCATTGCCAACTATATTAAAGCAATAGGTGGTAAAGAACTGCTTACCCAATTGAATTCGGTTTATATGGAAGGCACGATGGATGCCATGGGCAATAAGGGTTCTTACAAAACAACTCTTCTGAACGGAAAAGGTTATAAACAGGAGATTGACGTGATGGGCACGCAGGTTGTTATGTGTGTTACCGATTCCATGGGTTGGCAGATCAACCCGATGAGCGGCAGCTACAATGCAGAAAAAATGGCCGATGCACAGTATCTTCCTTCAAGGAATGATATTTATGCCGGCGGACTTTTCACCACAGATTATGCTTCGAAGGGATATAAGATTGACCTGGCAGGACAGGAAACCGTAGTCAATGTTAACGCATGGAAAATTGATGTTACCGCTCCCGATAATTCGGTGACTTCCTATTTCTTTGATCCGGACACCTGGTACCTTATTAAAACGATCAACCGGGCTGAAATGATGGGTCAATCCATGGATATTGCCACAAATTTTTCTAACTACAAGAAGCTTGATAATGGCTATGCCTCACCTTCAACCGTTGAAGTAAATTATGGCGGACAATTTTTCCTCACAGCCAATTTCACAAAGATCGAGCTGAATAACCCGGTTGACCCGGCGATTTTTGCGAAACCGTGAGGGGAAGGTAATCAGTAATCAGTAATCATAATCAGTAATCGGTACCGAATACCGAACACCGAATACTGAATACTGAATATTGAATACAAAACACTCATCGTGACATTGTAAGTAAAACCTCCTCGGCCTCTGTACTCCAGAGGCCGTTGTTTTTTGCGGTTATTTCTGCCAGGCTTGCAAACAGGGGATTTGTTCTGCCCTTTTCAGCAAAATCGGCAATGGCAGTGAGCGGTAAAGATATATTTGTATACATCAGCTTTTTACCTCCCGGGATTTCAGGTAAATGCTTTGTTGTTTCTATTACAGCATCCAATCCGCCGATATGCGTTACCAATCCCGCCGGATCGAGTCCTTCCGACATCATCTGCAGTGCTTCAAGCATATCGGTGTTATTTCCACCGCTTGTACCTACAATGTGCGTGAAGCTGTAATGCACATTGTAAAAGTTAAAAGGAGCCCTGAAGCCGGGATCGGAAGGACCGGCAAAAAAGTTAAGGCAACCGTCAAACGCCAGTATGCTGTCGCCCTGCTCTATAACTGAAGGAACCGGCGCAAAAACAAAAACATCATCAAAGCCTTTATCACCGGTGAGTTTTCTGAGTTCTTTCACCGGATCGGATATAGTTGCCGTATTGATATAAACCAGTTTTATTCCCTTGCCTTCAATTGTTTTGGTTTGGAATAGTTCAGAAGCTCTTCTGAGCCGCTGATCATCGATATCGGTAACCACAAGCAGACCCGGATTGCGGTCCCTGCGGTTAACCACATAATTAATGGCTGCAAGGCCCATAGGACCTGCACCTGCCAGCAGCGCCATGTTTCCGCCCTCTGCAATTTCCATCTGGTGAACATAGGATCCCGGTTTTGTATGATAGTTGGCATGAATGGCACCGATAACGCAGGAAAGCGGCTCGGCAAGGGCAGCAGGATAAAAGCCTTTCCCGGAATAGGGCAGAAGGCAATTGTTTTCCATCACCTCATTGGGAATAATAACATGGGTGGCATCACCTCCAATGTATCTGTAGGAATAGCCTGGAGCGCTCAGTATGCCAACGGGACCTCCCGGGTAATTGAGGGCAGGCTGAATAGAAAACTTCATGCCGGGTATATACCGTGATTCCCATTTTTTGCCGGCTTCAAGAATGATTCCGCTGAATTCATGGCCTATTATGGTGGGATTCAGGTGCACATCGTCCGGTATCCGCTTATGATCAGCACCCTGTTTGGTGGCTTTGTAACTCGACATACACAGGCTGTCGCATATCACATGCGCCAGGATTTCATCATCTTTTATCGGGGGAAGGTCGAATTCTTCGAGTCGTAAGTCGTTTTTACCGTAGATGCGAACTGCTTTTGTTTTCATTTTAATGTCTCTAAGTTTGGCGAAATTCCTGTGCTGGCAGATTGCTTCACCCGCAGGAATCGGGTTCGCAATGACGGCCTGTTTTACCTATCTCAACATCTCCTGGCCGCCGGTGACGGGTAAGGCCTGGCCG
>DATGXG010000002.1 GCA_035299085.1 Bacteroidales bacterium
TTTAGGACGAATGTTAATAAATTTTAAAATGCTTTTTAAAGCTTAGCGAAATAAGAAAAAAAATATTAATTTAGTTTACAAATGTATTTAATATTTTGAAATTGCCTTCAATCAGGCGATTCGTGCCTTATGTACAATCCGTGTTTTTATTCAGAATATGGTTGATATATATCAGAATTGCCAGGATATAATGAATAATTATGTTATGAGGCAACATGAACAAACAGATTTGAGATGAGCGCCGGCCAGGAAATTTCGCTGATAGATGTACTAAAAAAGCACTTTGGTTTCACCAGTTTCAAAGGTAATCAGGAGGCAATAATCCGCAATGTATTGAATGGTAATGACACTTTTGTGCTTATGCCTACTGGGGGCGGTAAATCACTGTGCTACCAGCTGCCTTCGCTTCTTATGCCGGGTACCGCAATTATCATTTCTCCGCTTATCGCACTCATGAAAAACCAGGTGGATGCCATGCGCAGTTTCAGTGAAGAAGACGGCGTTGCACACTTCCTGAATTCATCTCTGAATAAAGCTGCCATTGCCCAGGTGAAACATGATATCATCGAAGGGAAAACGAAGCTGCTTTATGTTGCACCTGAATCGCTTACCAAGGAGGAAAACATACAGTTTCTTAAAAAGATAAAAGTCTCGTTTTATGCTATTGATGAGGCACATTGTATTTCGGAATGGGGTCATGATTTCAGGCCCGAATACAGGCGTATCCGCCCTATTATCAATGAAATCGGCACAGAGCCTCTGATTGCTCTTACGGCAACTGCCACCCCCAAGGTTCAGCATGATATTCAGAAGAACCTGGGCATGCTTAACGCCACTGTTTTCAAATCTTCATTCCGGCGTGCAAATTTATACTATGAAGTAAGGCCCAAAAAAAATGTCACCCGTGAAATCATCAAATTTATTAAAGCCAATCACGGTAAATCGGGTATAATCTATTGCCTCAGCCGCAAGAAGGTTGAAGAGCTTGCTGAAACACTCCAGGTGAACGGTATCAAGGCACTTCCCTATCATGCAGGTCTTGATTCTTCTACCCGTTCACAAAACCAGGATAAGTTCCTCATGGAGGAAGCCGATGTCATTGTCGCTACAATTGCTTTCGGAATGGGTATAGACAAACCGGACGTACGCTTTGTCATTCATTACGATATTCCCAAAAGCCTTGAAGGTTATTACCAGGAAACAGGCCGTGCCGGAAGGGACGGTGGCGAAGGCAACTGTATCGCTTTTTACAGCTACAAGGATATTCAGAAACTGGAGAAATTCATGCAGGGGAAGCCGATTGCAGAACAGGAAATCGGTAAGCAGCTTCTTCTTGAAACGGTTGCCTATGCTGAATCATCAGTTTGCAGGCCTAAGCAGTTGCTTAACTATTTTGGCGAGGAGATGGCTGAAACCTGCAACCATTGCGACAATTGTATCCATCCGAAAACACAGTTTGAAGGGAAAGATGATATAGTCCTGGTTCTTAAAACCATTCTTGAAGTAAAAGAAAAATTCAAATACGATCATATTGCCAGCATCCTGGCAGGAGTAAAAACTCCGGCCATCAAATCGTACAATCACCAGATGCTTGATCTCTTCGGGGCAGGAAAAAACAAGGATGCCGGATACTGGAGCATGGTGATCAGGCAGTCGCTTATTAAACGGCTTGTACAGAAAGACATTGAAAATTACGGCCTGCTCAAGATTGATGAAAAGGGCCATGAATTTCTCAGGAACCCTCAATCGTTCATGATCTCTGAAGATCATGATTACTCGGATACCGATGAAGAAGAAGATAGCTTCGGGGGACCAGAAAGACCCGGATCAGCAGATGAGGAACTGTTCAACATTCTGAAAAACCTGAGAAAGAAGATTTCAAAACAGCTTCAACTGCCGCCGTTCGTTATTTTCCAGGATCCGTCACTTGAAGACATGGCCATCCAGTACCCAGTATCTATCGAAGAACTTCAGAATATAACCGGCGTGGGTGCGGGAAAAGCCAAGCGATACGGTTCAGAGTTTGTCAAGATCATCAAGAGTTACGTGGAAGAAAAGGAGATCATCCGCCCGCAGGATATGGTGGTTAAATCGATTGTGAATAAATCAAACCTCAAGGTTTTCATTATTCAAAGCATCGACAGACAGATGGACTTCTCCGATATTGCCGATGCCAAAAATATCGATATGAATACGCTTCTCAATGAAATAGAAGCCATCGTAAATTCAGGAACAAAAATCAATATCGATTATTACCTGAACAGCGTGATGGACAGCGATCATCAACAGGATATTTATGACTATTTCATGGAGGAAGCTGAAGATGAATCACTCGAAAACGCACTCCAGGAGCTTGGAGAAGATAATTACTCGGAAGAAGAGGTGCGGCTTGTAAGGATCAAATTCATGTCGGAACTCGGAAATTAATCACCTTCTCCTGTATTGCCTGCCCTTCCAGTCGAAAGTCATTGTACTTCCGGCAAAAACCGAAATCAGCACTTCAAAGGGATAGATCAGCGAAAAGACAAGGAATTTTACAGGTGATAACGAGCGCCGTAAAAACTTCATGAAACTGCTCAATAACATGAAATCGGTAAATGCTTTTGTACCGAACAGAACAAGGGAAAACCATGGTTTTCCGGTAAACAAACCCACCATTACTGAAACCGGAACGGATAAATTCATTGCCAGCACTACCATAGCCACAAATATTGTAAATGAATCCCTGTAGTGCCCTGCTTTGGATGTCCATCTTATCCGCTGTTTGATCAATGCCTGCAATGATTTTGAACCTTCAGTCGTTACCCATGTTTTTGACGATTTCAGTAGCCTGATGTTTTTACCGGCTCGTTTTGCCGCATGAAGCAAAAAAGTGTCGTCGCCCGAGGGAACGCCCGACATCATCGGATCGGCAAGTGAAGTATATAATTCTTTTGTAAATGCCATGTTTGCACCGTTGCAGTAAAGTGGCCGGCCCGCACAGGCAGCACCGCTTCCCGCGGCCACCAGGCTCAAAAAAGAAACCTGTTCATACAGGAAGTACCATTTTCCGGAAGGAGCCAGATCAACCAGTCCGATAATCAGATCGGGATGGTGGTGCGCATAAAATGAAGCAATACCTGATAACCAGCCGGGATTCATTGTGCAATCCGCATCGGTAGTTACAATGAGTTCGCCGAATGCATGGTCTACACCTGTTTGCACAGCCGGCTTTTTACCGGGCTTTATGGTATTCAAAATATAACGGAATTGAGGGTGATTGGTGCAAAACAGCATGACAATGTCCTGTGAACCGTCATCAGATCCGTCGTCTACAAGAATTACCTCATATAATTCCGCAGGATAATCCTGATTCTTCAGTGCCTCCAGGAATTGGGAAATATTTTTTGATTCATTCCGGAATGCAGTAACGACGCTGATTTTTACAGCAGGAACCCATTCAAAATCTGAAAAAGAAGGAGTATTTGCCCAGGAATACCTGAACCGGCTTATCGTAAAACAGTAAAGGATAAGTACAGTGATCAGGATTGCCGTGGCATAAGCCATTTACTGATTTTATCGTACAATTCATTAATATTCACCGGCTTTGTAATGAAGTCGTCACAGCCCGCATCAAGACATCTCAGTCTTTCCTCATTGATTGCATTGGCAGTTTGCGCTATTATGGGAAGACCTGCGTTAAACTTCTTTATTTCAATCGTAGCCGTAAGACCATTCATCTCGGGCATCTGGATATCCATCAGTACCAGGTCAATTGCAGGATTGTTACGGCATATTTCGACTGCTTCCTTGCCATCAGAGGCCCTTAGTACTTCAGCATGGGTTTGCTTCAGAAATCCTTCGAGAAATTTATAACTGAACTTATCATCCTCAGCCACCAGGAATGTTTTTCCATCCCAGTTATGATGGACCCTGGCAGGCCTTGTTTCAACAGGCACCTCCAGCTTCCTGTTTGCTGAAGCAAAACGGATTGTGAAAAAGAAAACAGATCCCTCACTTACCCGGGATTCAGCCCACATTTTACCACCCAGCAGTTCGACAAGTCCTTTTGAAATGGCCAGCCCCAATCCTGATCCGCCATATTTCCTCGACGGAGAACTGTCGGCCTGCATGAACCGTTCGAAAATAAGATTCAGTTTGTCAGCTGAAATACCGATCCCGGTATCCCTGACATAAAACTGCAGGGGGTTTTTATCAGCCAGGTTATAACCGAATTCAATAAAACCGTTGTGCGTAAATTTAATGGCATTGCCCACCAGGTTTGTAAGAACCTGCCTGAGCCTGATAGGATCGGTGCGTATATAAGATTTCTCGTCGGGAAAAGCTTTTTTGGTGATGATTTTTACTTTCGACTTTTCCTTTTTCAGCGTGCGGGTAAGGAAGGTCGACTGAATCTGGTCGAGCAGGTTATTGAGTGAAAAGTCATCTTCAAGAATATTCACCTGTCCTGATTCAATCTTGGCAAAATCGATTATATCATCAATCAGGTTAATAAGTACTTTGCCGTTACTGTTTATTATATTAAGGTATTTCTTCCGGTTTGCCCGGCTGAGTGAATCGTCATTCAGCATCTCGGCAAAGCCAAGGATACCGTTCATGGGCGTGCGGATCTCATGCGACATGTTGGCAAGGAATGCGGTTTTAAGCTTGTCCGATTCCTCAGCCTTGTTCTTTGCAGTTACAAGTTCATATTCAAGCTGACTCCGGTGCAAAGCCACAGACACCTGGTGAACGAACGTTTCGATAATATGCTTGAACTTAATGATACTCTTGTTGAGTGTAAGGATCGTAATATTGCCGAGCAACTTGTTGTCGCGGGCCAAAACAATATTGTAAATCTTATGAATGTGAATCAGGTCCTTAATGATTTTAAGTTTTGCCTGAGGCAATTCCCCCAGAGTGTTATCCAGCAGATCGTCCTTAAGGATTATCACAGTGCCGGCATTCTGTGCCGTTGATGCCAGCACACCACTTGAAAACGACAGTCCCGTAATTCCCCTTCCCAGCAATTTTTCAACCTGTGCTGTATAAGGATCAAGTCCGGCAAAATTTTCAATTATGATATTCTTTGAATTCTCATCATATGAAGAAATGATTACAACAGCACTTTCGAGAAAGGCAGCGAGCTTTTCGGGAATGTACCTGTAAATTTCATCGCGTGAAGACAGGGATAATAATTCGAGTGCTGAATTGCTCAGAAAAATGAGGTTGTCGTGGTACACTCTTTCCTTGAGTTCAGCCATTTTACGGTCGGATACATCCCTTGAATTGACGATAATTCCCTTGATCGCAGGGTTACTCAGCTGGTTTGAAAAAATGCTTTCTACATAAATCCAGCGTTTGTTTTTATGGAGGCTCCTGTATTCCTTCTTGATCTGCTTGCCCGGATTTTGAAGCGCTTCTTTGATGACTATTTTGATCTGGGGAATGTCATCTGGATGCACCATGTCGAAAAATGGTTTATGCAGGAGTTCTGTAATCTCGAAATCGGATATTTTATTCTTTTCAGAGCTTTCGAAAATGATTTTCCCCTGCCGGTTAATAATGGATATGGCATCCGAAGAATTCTGAAGAAGCGCCCTGAACTGTTCCTCGCGCTCATGCAGGGTCTTTTCAATGTGAAGGGTGTCGGTCATTTCACGCGAAATGCCGGTTATACCTATTACCTCACCGTTATTATCAAACACAGGCGATTTGTATGTTTCAAATACCGTTTCATTGTCAAACAGGTTTTCGATCTGCTCCACAAACTGCCTTTTCTTATTTTGCATTACCTCATTGTCGGATTGCTGAAATTCGACTGCCTTTTCGGGAGAGCAAATATCAAAATCGGATTTGCCGATGATTTGATCGGGCTTTTTCCGGTAAGCTTCAGCAAAGGCTTTATTTACATGAAGGTATTTTCCGTCAATATTCTTAAGCCAGACAAGATAAGGTATATTATCAAGAATGGTACCCTGTAAGTCTCTTACCTTCTTTTTTATCATAGAAAAAAAATGAAACTCTGCTATTCCTTTTTTCGGCGATTAATTTCATCGCGGATCAAGGAGGCTTTCTCATAGTCTTCTTCTGAAATGGCTTCATTCAGAAGATCCTTCAATTCCTGCAGATTATTGTTTTTTAATTCTTCTGTAAACGAACTGTCCTGAACCCGGATGTTTCGTGAAGGAGCGGATGGCTGGTCACCTGAAGGCTGCATGGCCGATTCCTTTTCAAAATCGAGAATAATGCCTGCCTTTTTCAGAATATCTTCAGTTGTGTAAATCGGACATTTAAAACGAAGTGCCAGGGCAATGGCATCCGATGTGCGTGCGTCAATTTCAATTATGCGTTGTCCGTTATCACAGGTGAGTTTTGAATAAAACACTCCTTCTTCGAGCTTATATACAGTTATTTCAAGTAAATCGATATTGAAAGTCCGGGCAAAATTAAGGAAAAGATCGTGCGTCAGAGGCCTTGGCGGCTTCAGCCCTTCGAGCTGAATGGCAATCGCCTGTGCCTCAAATCCACCAACAATGATGGGTATTCTTCTTCGGCCATTTTCTTCAGCCAGTACCAATGCATATGCACCGGTCTGCGTTTGACTGTAAGAAATACCCAATACGTTGAGTTTAACTTTATTCATCGATCCCCGTCAGTTGTTTTGAATTTTGGTTATACAAATATAGTGATTTCATCTCTTATCCTGCTTTCGTAAAATGCGCATGTCGATATAATTATGCTTTTGTATCTTTGCCGGCAGGAAACTGACTCACACTAAGAGCAAATTGATTTTATCTTAAATTGTTGAATTATTTTGCTTTTAATGCAAAGTTTTATATTTTTGCACACCCAAAAAAACTGAAATATCATTATTCGATGTACGCAATAGTAAATATAGCAGGACAACAATTTAAAGTCGAAAAGGGAAAGAAAGTGTTTGTCCACAGACTGGCCGGAGAGGTTGGAGAAGATGTTACCTTTGATAAGGTTATGCTCATCAGCAATGATGACAAGGTGAATGTTGGTGCTCCTTACCTGCCTGATGCAGTTGTTCTGGCTCAGATTGTTTCGCATCTGAGGGGTGACAAGGTTTTGGTTTTCAAGAAGAAAAGAAGAAAAACCTATCAGAAACTGAACGGTCACAGGCAGAATTTTACTGAAATTCTGATCGAGGACATCAGTGAAACGGGTACTCCTAAGAAATCGGAAAGGAAAAAAGCAACTCCAAAGCCTGAAGTTACTGCCGAAGCAGCTCCTGCCGAAGCACAGGTAGAAAAACCTGCAAAAGCAGCAGCTAAGAAGGCAGCTCCCAAAGCCGCTCCTAAAGCCGCCGCTGAGAAAAAAGCGCCTGCAAAGAAAGCTGAAAAGCCGGCTGCAAAAGCTGCAACTAAAAGCAAGAGCGCAAAGTAAAGAACAGTTTATTTCTGAAAATTTAAAAAGATAATTCCATGGCACATAAAAAAGGAGCCGGAAGTTCAAGAAACGGACGTGAATCCCACAGTCAGCGACTGGGTATTAAAATTTATGGCGGAGAAGTAGTGAAAGCCGGCAACATCCTGGTTCGCCAGCGCGGAACCGTTCATAACCCCGGGATCAATGTAGGTATGGGCAAGGATCATACTCTTTATGCCTTAACCGACGGCACAGTTGAATACCATCGCAAAAAAGACGATCGTTCCTACGTATCCGTACATCCGGTAGCAGAATAGCTTCTGCACAGTATACCATCTGCCCCTGAACTGTAAACAAATGCGTTTAGAGTTCAGGGGTTTTTTTTACATTTGCACAAACGCAACCTTATGTTAACACTTAACCTGATCAGGGAAAAAACCGATGAAGTAATCCGGCGTCTGAAAGTGAAAAACTTTGATGGCTCGGGCATTATACATGAAATCATTGATATCGACAGCTCCCGCCGGTCCACTCAGAACAGGCTCGACACCACACTGGCTGAACTGAATTCCACTTCAAAGGAAATCGGCGCCCTTATCAAGGCGAATAAAAAGGAAGAGGCTGAAGAAAAGAAAAACAGGACCGCCACGTTGAAAAAAGATATTGAAGAGCTTTCAGCTTCACTCGAACAATCGGAAACTGCCCTCAGGAATTTGCTTGTAAAACTGCCGAATCTTCCTTCAGAATTTGTACCTGAAGGTCATGGCGCAGATCAAAACGTGATCGAACGCCAGGGTGGCAAAATGCCGGACCTGGCTGAAAACGCCCTGCCACACTGGGACCTGGCAAAGATTTATGATATCATTGATTTCGACCTTGGCAATAAACTCACCGGTGCCGGTTTTCCTGTTTATAAAGGAAAGGGATCGAAGCTCCAGCGGGCCCTGATCAATTTCTTCCTGGATGAAAACACACAAGCAGGATATCTTGAGATCATGCCGCCACTGATGGTTAATGAAGATTCAGGGTTCGGCACAGGACAGCTGCCCGACAAAGATGCGCAGATGTACCATGTCAGTCTTGACAATTTTTACCTGATTCCCACCGCAGAAGTTCCGGTTACAAACATATACAGGGATGTGATCCTTGACGCATCCGATTTTCCTGTAAAGAATACCGCCTATACTCCTTGTTTCAGAAGAGAGGCCGGATCATACGGAAAAGATGTAAGGGGACTCAACCGTCTTCACCAGTTTGATAAGGTGGAGATCGTTCAGATTCAGCATCCCGATCGTTCCTATCAAGCTCTCGAGGAAATGGTGAAGCATGTTGAAATGCTGGTTCAGAAACTTGAACTGCCATACCGTATTGTCAGGCTCTGTGGAGGCGACATGAGTTTTACCTCTGCCCTTACGTTTGATTTTGAAGTATACGCCGCTGCTCAGAAAAGATGGCTCGAAGTCAGTTCTGTTTCCAATTTCGAATCATTCCAGGCAAACCGGCTCAAACTCCGGTTCAGGGAAGAAGGATCAAAAAAACCACAGCTTGCCCATACTCTAAATGGAAGCTCCCTGGCTCTTCCGAGGATTGTTGCCGCACTGCTCGAAAACAACCAGTCGGGTGAAGGCATCCGCATTCCCGCAGCCCTTGTGCCTTATACGGGATTTGAATACATAAATAAGAATGCTTAGCAGCTTTAAAGGCTCCGCATCCGCGGCCCTGCTGGTCGTTTCTATACTGATTCCCGGATGCAGGCACAGCAAGGATAACCCGATTGATCTTCCCGATGCTCAGGGTATATACTCGGATATTAAATACCTCGATTCCCTGATGCAATCGCCTCAGACAGACAGTATCTCAACCGCTTCCCTTAAAATTGAAGCCTTGCTGGGGACTTACAACAACAGGAATCAAACACCGGATGAACAGGCAATTCTTGATTCCATCAACCGGATATACAGCTTAACATCGGGTTTCCTGAGGTATTGTGTTGATTCTCGAAGCAATCTTGAATTGCTTAAGCAGGATGTTTCTGCGACTGAAATTCAGTATAAATCAGGAAAAATCAAAGCGGAGTATTTTATCAATGCCCTCGTGGAATCGGAACAGACACTTGTTGATATTAATAACCGGTTTGACATTGACAGGTCGAAGGTTTTAGATGCCCTCAGACGTTTCGGGCAATTGCAAATTATGCTGACGTCTCAGTCCGCTGCACAACCTTTTTAACATGAAAAATCAGCAGAGGGCCTATGGATATGCCCTTATCACCGTTCTTTTCTGGTCAACCGTTGCCACGGCATTCAAAATATCCCTCCGCAACTTCAACAATGTGCAATTACTGGCCGTAGCCAACCTTATATCTTTCATTGTCTTCCTTGCCATGCTTGCCGGAAGCCGGCGTTTATTCCTGCTTCGTGAACTCAGGCCCAGGGATTATGCCCTTTCCGCAGCACAGGGATTGCTGAATCCATTCGGGTATTACCTGATCATTTTTAAATCATACAGCCTTCTTCCGGCCCAGGTAGCGCAACCTGCAAACTTCATATGGCCGCTTGTTCTCATGCTCCTTTCCGTTCCTTTGCTGAAACAGCCTCTCAAATTAACCGGAATACTCGGATTGGTCATCAGCTTTGCCGGTGTATTTGTTCTGGCAACCCAGGGACATTTCAGCGACTTTAAAATAGTCGAGCCCCTCGGAATAACGCTTGCCATGTTTACTTCGGTGATATGGTCGCTTTTCTGGATCATAAACGTGAAAGATACAAGGGATGATCTTCTGAAACTCTTTTTAAGCTTTGGATTTTCTCTTATTTATGTGGCAATTCTGCTTGCATTCCGCGACGATAAATGGCCATCCTTCTCAGGATCATGGATAGCCGCTGTGTACGTAGGTTTGTTTGAAATGGGAATCGCCTTTGTCTTATGGCTGAAAGCGCTAAAATTATCGGATTCTGCCGGGAAAGTGGCCAATCTCATTTATCTTACCCCATTCCTTTCTCTTATTGCTATACACTTTGTGCTTGGTGAAAAATTGTTTTCTACATCGGTTATCGGGTTATGCCTGATAATTGCAGGAATAATGACCGGCAGAATTAAAAATAAATCCTGAAAGACTTTTTTAGACTTTTTCTGTTTACTTTGTATAAGATTCAAATAGTTAAGTTATGAAAACATTCAAATCGCTTATCTTTCTGTTTATTCTCAGCAGCGTGATCTTTTCCTGCAATAAGGATAAGAACGACAATGCACATGTTGAATACGTAAATAGCCAGATTTATGACATGATGAAACAGGTATATCTGTGGAACGACTATATACCGTACAATTTAGATCCGGCTGATTATTCCACCCCTGCCAAATTCATGGAAGCCCTCCGGTATAAACAATATGATCACTGGAGCACTGTTCTTACCGAAGAAGAATATAATTCATATTTTACCGAAGGCCAGATGATCGGCCATGGATTTATGGTAGGCCTTGACGCGGATAATAATTTCAGGATAGCATTTGTTTACAACAACACCCAGGCCCAGCAGGAAGGAGTCAGAAGGGGATGGATCCTTTCAAAGGTAAACAACAAGACGGTGACCGTTGACAATTTCTCCACCCTTTTTGGTGCTGATAAAGTTGGCGTAACCAATAACTTTACCTTCATTGACAACGGCGGACAACAGGTTACCTTAAGCCTGGCAAAGGAGGAAATTAACCTTACACCGGTTTTGCATTCTGAGGTGATTAACAGGAGTGGTAAAAAAATAGGGTACATCGTTTTCCAGGATTTTATTGAAACTGCCAATCAAGAGCTTGATACGGCTTTCACCACTTTTAAAAATGCAGGTATCGATGAATTGGTTGTGGATATGCGGTATAATGGCGGAGGAGCAGTTACTGTTGCCGAACACCTTGCCGGATGGCTTATCGGAAAAAATGAAGGCGGTCAGCCTTTCATTTATTATGAACACAATGCGATCCTGAGCAAAGCACCTTATAGCATGGACACTATGTATACCGTTCCGGCAAAAGCGGACGGACTGGATATGAGCCGGATTTTCTTTATCGGTACTTCAAATACGGCATCAGCCAGCGAGCTGATCATTAACGGTGTTAAACCATTTATTACTACCGTCCTTGCCGGCAGTCCAACTCACGGGAAACCGGTGGGAATGTACGCGATTCCGATTGAAGATTATTTTACCCTGCCGGTTTGCTTTAAGTATAGCAATAAGAACCACGAGGGTAATTTTTATAACGGGTTAACCCCTGACCTTCCGGCTGATGATGATATAACGAAAGACTGGGGTAACCCGGAAGAAACATCGCTGAAGGCCATTCTTGACTATATTGATAACGGAACGGCAAAGTCAACGAAATCAACAGGCTTTGGACCGAGAATACTTGAAAGCCATAAACCGCTGGGCCAGTTCCTGAGAGCTATATAATTTTCACATGATTATACTGGGTATTGATCCGGGCAGCACCATAATGGGATATGGTGTGATCCGTATTGAACGCAATCAGCCGGATCTTCTTCTGATGGGAACTCTCGATCAGAGAAAGGTTTGCGATCATTACGAAAAAATTGCCCGTATTTTTGATCGTACCGTTCAGCTCATTAAGGAATACAAGCCCGAAGCTATGGCGATTGAATCGCCATTTTACGGGAATAACGTACAGTCGATGCTGAAACTTGGCCGTGCCCAGGGCGCAGCTATTTCAGCCGCGCTTCACCACAATGTAGCTGTATTTGAATATGCCCCGCGAAAGATCAAACAGTCAATTACCGGCCATGGGGAAGCTTCAAAAGAACAAATTGCCAACCTGCTGCAGTTTATACTGAAAACAAAATTGCAGCCGGATAGCCTGGATGCTACGGATGCTGTGGCTGCCGCATTATGCCATCATTACGAGATGTGCAACCCGGTAAAAGCCTCCGGCTCTAAAAATTGGGAAGATTTTATTAAGAATAACCCGGGAAGGATCAGCGGTAGATGAGTAGAGACGCAAAATTTTGCGTCTCTATCAATTATAAAAAATCACAACGCCGATTTAATCTTTTCAGCAATCGCGCTAAACTGTTCCGGCGTGAGCTTCAGCTTGGGCCTGCTGAACTCCGTATCATGAATATTATTGATAGGAATGAGATGAATATGGGCATGCGGAACCTCGAGGCCAATGACAGCCACCCCTACTCTTTTGCAGGGAATGACCTTATCAATGGCTGTAGCAATCTTTTTTGCAAATACCATCATACCGGCCAACAAATTATCTTCCAGGTCAAACAGGTAATCCGTTTCCTGTTTGGGAATAACAAGAGTATGCCCTTCTGCAAGCGGGTTTATATCCAGGAAAGCATAATACCTGTCGTCTTCGGCAATCTTATAGGAAGGAATTTCTCCATTTACAATGCGCGAAAAGATTGTAGCCATAGCAAAAAATTATCGGAGGATTTCGATTATCTCAAAAGGAATGACTCCCGAAGGCACCCTGATCTCAACATGGTCGCCCACCTTTTTACCAATAAGTCCCCGCGCAATAGGCGTACTTACGGCAATTTTCCCCTGCTTAAGGTCGGCCTCAGTGTCGGACACAATAGTGTACTTCATCGTAGTATTATTCGTAGTGTTACGAATTTTTATTGTGTTCAGTATCTGAATTCGTTCAGTATCAAGCTTTGAACCGTCGATGACCCTTGAATTGGCAATGGCATCCTTAAGCTTTGAAATTTTCATCTCAAGCATGCCCTGTGCTTCTTTGGCTGCTTCATATTCTGCATTTTCCGACAGATCGCCCTTATCCCTGGCTTCAGCAATCTGCTTGGATATGGATGGTCTTTCAATACTTACAAGATGATCCAGTTCATCTTTCAATTTTTGCAGACCTTCTTCTGTGATATATGAAACTTTTGTCATAATCAGTCCTCCTTGTTTGATATAGTCGATAAAAAAAAGAATTCCGAATATTCGGAACTCTTTAAAATCTTGATTTTTAATTAAATAATTTAATTTTCTATAGAAATACTATTTTGATCTTGATTGTAAGAAGTAGACCAAATTAGTTAAAATTCCCTTCTTTTCAAAATTTCTGAATAGATAATAGCTTTTCTGCCATCAAAAAATTCCTTGTTTTTATTCCTGATGGCCCGGGCTTCTTCTTCGGCTTCAACCGACACAATTTCAGAGCTTGAGATGTCCTCGCCCAGACTGCCGTCGTATTGCAGTTCCTTTCTTAACGAGTTATACCGGGCAATCATTTTCTGGATGTCCGACTGCCCTTCTTCAAATGTCTCCACATCAGAAACAGGTGTATCAACCGGTTTACTTTCGGCGCTCATTTTAAGTCCCGCAAGCTCTTCTGAAGCCTCCCTGCTGTCAACCTGCATTCCGCCTTCTTCAACTGAAGGTCCGTCTTCAACGCTTTCATAGTCACGCGACTTTGCAGGTTTGGGTATGTCAAATAACTCCATTAACGGTCCGAGTTCAGGCCCGAAATCCTTTGCAGGATCCGCAGGAAATGAACGAGGCACCTGGCCGGGCCGGGGCTTCGGTGGCTGCTGTTGTTGCTGATTGCTGTTCTTTTTCTTGTAAGCGCTCGCAATCACTCCAACCAAAGCAAGAACCAGATAAATAATTACCGATGTAAGATCGTCACCCATGTCCTATATTTAAACAAAGTTAACAATAAAATTACCTTTTTCCCGGGCGTTTTTTCCTGAAAATTCTCTCGAAAAATCCCGGGTCATTCTGCCGGTTATAGGCTTCCGCCCTTTTATCAGCTGCATCCATCCTTTTTTTGGTGTCATCGGTCTGGATTTCCCTGCGATGTTTTATTGTTTTTTTACGAGCTTTAGCATATGCTTTTTTATACGAACGCTCGACTTTTTCCTTCTTTTTCTGGTTTTCACTTTGTTTTGCCTGCTGTGAATAAGAAGTAGCGGTCACAAGCAATGCAACAAGAAAAAACCCTGCTATCTTCTTTAAAGAACTTTTCATTTTCAGTTTGCTTCCGATAACACATCAACCGTCTTTAAAAGAGTTTTATCAATGTCCTGGATGATCGGGAAAAATCCGTCATTGTCAAGGAAATTGCGTGCAATATAGGCGTATAACTGCACTTTTAAGATGTCCTCAGATGTACGGATATCTCTGGGGACTTCTTTCACTCCTTCTTTTGACGCAAAAGCGACAAATTTCCTGAGGACGTTCTCTTTATTCAGTGCCTTTACAAAATCTTCCGGAGTGGTAAGTTTTGAAAGACTCGCCCTGTTTTCATCGGCATATTTCAACGAATACCTGTAAATCAATCCTTTGTTTCTCACATTCACAAAATAAGCAGATATACCAAGAGTATCCAGGGGGACAAAAATATCGGGCATAATACCGCCTCCGCCATAAACTGTTCTTCCTCCTGCAGTTGTATACTTAAGCGAATCGTTGAATTTATTGCTGTCAGCGTTTTCCATTTCGCCGTTTAGATACCTTGTATTCAATTCCCCGTAATATTCCTGCAGATTATGGTTATAGGGTCTTTGAATGCTTCGGCCGCTTGGTGTATAATACCTGGCAATCGTTAGTCTTAAAGCGGATCCGTCGAATAACGGGATTTGTTCCTGTACAAGGCCCTTACCGAAAGACCGGCGACCGACAATAGTACCCCTGTCATTATCCTGAATGGCGCCTGCGAGGATCTCGCTGGCTGAAGCTGAGCCCTCATCAATCATAACGGCAAGTTTGAGGTCATTGCACAAACCTCCCGGGGTGCTCAGGTATTCCTGTTTGTTCCTTGCCTTTCCCTGGGTATAAACAATCATTTCATTTCCTTTCAGGAACTGGTCGGCAATAAATATGGCAGCGGTCATAAAACCTCCCCCGTTTTCCCTCAAATCAAGGATAAGCTTTTTAAGGCCCTGCGTTCTGAGTTTGTTTATAGCAGAAACGAACTCCTGGTCGGTTGTAGCGGAAAACTTGTTGAGTTTGATATATCCGATATCATTTTTTATCATGTAGGCCACATCAACACTGTAAAGGGGAATGTTGTCGCGTAATATGTCAAAACCAATAAGATCATTAACCGTACGGCGGCTGATATCAACATGAACGGAGGTTCCACGCGGACCCCGTAATTTGCTTACAATGCTGTCGCTGGGAATATTCTGACCGGCAACTATTTTTCCGTTCACTTTTATAATACGGTCGCCGGCAAGTATGCCAACCTTTTGTGATGGCCCGTTAGCGACTGTCTGAATCACAACAAGAGTGTCATTCAGCATATTAAACTGAATGCCGATTCCGCTGAAATTCCCTTCAAGAGGTTCATTCACCTTCTGCAACTCCACAGCCGGAATATATTGTGAATGAGGATCAAGATCTTCGAGAATCCTGGGAAGAGCATGTTCTATCAGGTCGTTTTTAGAAACGTCATCCACGTACTCATTTTCGATATAGTTGATCACATTGTCGAGCTTATTGGCTTTGGGAATAATAATGAATTTATTTTCAGTATTATTGCCGCTGTAATACCGTCCGAGCAGAATTCCTGCAACCAGCGAAAGTGCTATGATGATGGGCAGATAAACTGATGCGCTTCTGAATTTCATTTAAAAAATTTTTAAAACTCAATATAAACTACTTCAATACCAGCTTTTTCAAGCAGCTGAATGCCATCCGGTGTATGATAGCTGTCGCAATACACAACCCTCCTGATACCGGCTTGTATGATAAGCTTTGCACATTCCATACAGGGAGAAGTAGTAATGTATAATGTTGCGCCATCGCTGCTGTTATTTGACTTGGCAACTTTTGTAATTGCATTCGCTTCGGCATGAAGAACATACGGTTTGGTTTTATTGTTCTCATCCTCGCAAACATTTTCAAAACCGGCAGGAGTTCCGTTAAAACCATCTGAAATAATCATCCGCTCCTTAACAATAAGAGCGCCTACCTGCCTGCGTTTGCAATATGAATTCTTAGCCCAGATGCGGGCCATTTCAAGATATCGCTGGTCAAATAATAATTGCTTATCCCCGTAGGGATGAACGGCATCATATTTCTTCATGTATGGTGGAAATTGGCACAAACCTTCAAACAACGGAAGACAAATATAATACATATTTGGTTGTGGCGGAGGGCTATAACTCATTTAATACTCTTATGCAGCGTAACCGATTTTGTTTCGTTATTAATTAAAACGAAATCATCCTGATATGAAAAATTCAATAACTCAGAAAGCAGGCCTGGTTACCCTGGCAACCGGTTGCCTCATCATGTTATCATGTGTTACCAATGTACTTACCGGGCAGACGGTTAAGGAAACCCGTGATGTAGGTAGTTTTACCGGCGTTACACTCGCTTTTTCAGGCAATGTGTATATCACACAGGGAAGTCCGGCCAAAGTTGTAATTGAAGCCGACCAGAATACGATGGATAAGATAGAAACTGAAATCCACGGGTCAAACCTGGTTCTTAAAACGCGTGACGGATACTGGCGTAACCTTGGCAAAATCAATGCCTATATTACAATGCCCGATGTAAGCAATCTCTCGGTTACCGGATCAGGTGACCTCATTTGTGAGTCGCCATTAAAAACAAATGATGTTGAATTGTTTGTCAGCGGCAGTGGCTCGGTGAGGATAAGCAGCCTGTCAGGCCGTGAGGTAACTGCTAACATTACAGGTTCAGGCGATATAGTTGTGGCCGGGAATACAGGAGCCGATGGTGAAATGGACGCCACAATCACCGGATCAGGCAGCATTAAAGCCGAAGGGATTCCGGTAAGCGAGGCTACGGTTCATATTACAGGATCAGGTTCAGCTGCGGTTAATGTAACCAAGGAACTTGAAACCAGTATAACCGGAAGCGGAAGCGTTAATTACAAGGGCAATCCACTTGTCAACGCCTCAGCTACCGGTTCGGGAAGAACAAGATCAATCAATTAGTTTCCCCTGATCATTACCAGCATCATCCTGAACTTTTCAACTGCCTTCACGGCGTGAGGAATATTGGCAGGCATAACAATACATTCGCCGGCTGAAAGCTCGTAATCCTTCCTGTCGATTGTTATTATACCTTTTCCATCGACAACCTGGACAAATGCATCAAACGGTGCACTGTGCTCACTAAGGCTCTGACCGGCATCAAAAGCAAACAGGGTAATATTCCCTGTTTGCTTTTTTATTATCATCCGGCTCACCGTTGATTCGGGTGAATATTCAACAGCCGATACAAGTGAAAATACTTTTGACGTTTCCATAATGTATATTGTGTTTTAGACTGTGCAGCCAACCATTTTTTCGATATCACTCTCAACCGTTTCGATTCCGGAAACCCCGAATTTTTCAGTGATTATCCTTGCCACGTTCGGAGAAAGGAATGCGGGTAATGTTGGTCCGAGGTGAATCTTCCGAACACCAAGATACAGGAGAGCCAACAAAACGATTACCGCTTTTTGCTCGTACCATGCAATATTATATTCAATCGGTAAGTCATTGATATCATTCAGGGCAAAAATTTCCTTCAGTTTTAAAGCTACAACAGCGAGTGAATACGAATCGTTGCACTGGCCGGCGTCAAGAATCCTGGGTATTCCATTGATGTCCCCCAGATTGAGCTTATTGTAACGGTATTTTGCACATCCTGCAGTAAGAATTACTGTATCCCCAGGCAATGCTTCAGCGAACCCGGTATAATATTCACGGCTTTTCATCCGGCCATCACAACCTGCCATTACAAGGAACTTTTTTATTGCGCCGGTCTTTACGGCTTCAACCACCTTATCAGCCAGTGCAAATACCTGAGCATGGGCAAAACCGCCGGTTATGTATCCGTTTTCAATAGCAACCGGGGGCTGGCATTGTTTCGCATGTTCGATCAGGTTACTGAAATCTTTCGGATTGCCGTTTATACGGTCGGCAATATGCGGGAAACCTTCAAAACCGGCTTCACCCGTGGTATACACCCTGTCGTAATACGATGCTCCGGGCAAAGGAGAAACAAGACAATTGGTTGTGAATAAAACCGGACCGTTAAATGACTGAAACTCTTCACGCTGTTTCCACCATGCATTACCATAGTTGCCGGCAAAATGAGCATATTTTTTAAAGAACGGGTAATAATGGGCCGGAAGCATTTCACTGTGAGTATATACGTCAACACCTGTATTTACAGTCTGTTCAAGCAGATCTTCAAGATCACGCAAATCATGACCGCTTACAAGGATGCCGGGATTATTGCGAACTCCAATATTCACTTTGGTCATTTCAGGATTTCCGTAGCGTGAGGTATTGGCCTTATCAAGCATAGCCATCACGGTGACACCGTATTGACCGGTTTCATTCACGAGTTTCAATAAATCATCAGCACTCAAAGAATCATCTGTTGTGGCAACAAGGGCTTTATGCATGAAAAGGTATACATTTTCATCTTCAAGTCCAAGATTGTAAGCATGTTCAGCATAGGCAGCCATGCCCTTTAAACCAAAGATAATAAGTGCTCTTAACGACCTGGTATCTTCGTTTTCAATTGAAAGGTATCCCACGAATGCCGCTTTGGTTTCATAGGCAACCTGGTCATCGGCAAACCACAACGCACATTCGGGTGCATCATTCAAAGCCGCAGCATCCGTTTGCTGAAGCCTGTTTTTAAGCTGATCACGTAAAGCCAGGCCTTTCCTGATTCTTTCAATAAAAAGAGGCTTATCCCAGTTGGCATTTGTGATGGTGGCAAAAAGGCCCTTCATGACAAAAATATCAGCTTCTTTTTCAATGATTCCTTTTGATTTTAACTTAAGTGAATACCAGGATATTCCTTTCATCACGAAAAGCAAAAGATCCTGGAGGTTGGAAAGATCATCCGACTTTCCGCATACACCTTTAATCTGACAGCCGGTTCCTTTCGCGGCTTCCTGGCATTGATAGCAAAACATTCCCATAATGTAAAACTTGTTTTTATTTGTTGTTTATTTGATATAGTCAAACAATCGTCATTGCGATGACCGGTTCCTACGGTCAGAAGCAAGCTGCCCGCACAGGTAAACCGTTACTAAACGTACTGACCAAACGAGTGCCTATTAAATTAGAGTAGCGTCCTGCCTGCTTGGTAGATTGCTTCGTCGCATAAAATACTGCTATAATCACAAATTTTTCAAGCTCCTCGCAATGACGAGTTCTCAAACCCATTCCTCCTTAATCACTTCTCCTTCAATGGATACCACCAGCATCTTAACCGGAACTTTGCGACGGGCGACGGAAACGGCCTGCTGCACAAGCCTCAGCAATCCACTGCAACAAGGCACCTGCATAATCATTACAGTGATCGTATTAATGGCAGCATAATCAATCATAGCTGTTATTTTATTCAGATAGGTTTCCTGGTTTGAATCCAGTTTCGGACATCCAATGGCAAGCGTTTTACCTTTCAGGTACTTACCGTGAAAATTACCCAATGCGTATGCCGTGCAATCCGCCGCAATCAACACGTCTGAGTTTCTAAAGTATGGTGCATTAGGATTAACAAGGTGCAGTTGAACCGGCCATTGTCTGAGCTCGCTTGAATTTATTTCCTCTGCTACCGGCTCTGCCATGGATAACCCGGCAAAAGTCTTCTGTGATTGGCTGCCTGTTGCGGTATGGCGATCGCGCTTGATTTCTCTTTCAGCACTGCCAGGGCAACCGCCATGGCAGCTGCCGGAATTATGAACCTCGCTGATAACTTCAGGTACACTGAAAGTGAGCTCGTTCTCATGCTGTTTTAAATAGCTGACTCCCTGTTTCAGAAATTCAGTTTCATTGTGGTCTTTCAGGTGCTTCAGATGTGCCACCACGGTGTTTTTTCCTTTTTTAACCATGATCTCCATGACACCGGTTTCATCATAAGCTTCAGCCTCGCGCTTTTCGATGCTGATGGCACCCTGTGGACAATGACCAAGGCAGGCGCCAAGTCCGTCACACATGAGATCACTGATGAGCCGGGCTTTGCCATCGATTATCTGCAGGGCTCCTTCGTGACAGCCGGGGATGCAAAGTCCGCAACCGTTACACAAATTCTCATCTATTTTAACAACTTCCCGTACCATTTTCCAAGTTTTAAATTTTTGCTTTGTAATTTTGATTCAAATTTAGGATGTGCACATCCGGATTTTTGTAACATATGTTACAAACCTTCATTTTTATGGAAAATTTTTTCAGGGCATTATCGCAAACGAATATCTTCAAAGGACTTACTGAAAAGGACATCAGTGATTTAATGACTGAGAAGCCTTTTCGGCTGAAAGAATATGGCAGGGACGAATACATTGCCTATAGCAACGACCTTTGCAATGATATGCTCATAGTGGTTGCCGGAGCGGTGAGAGGAGAAATGACTGATTTTTCAGGACGGAAGCTGAAGATTGAAGATATTCCAGCACCCCGCCCGCTGGCAGTGGCGTTTATTTTCGGCAGGGAAAACCGCTACCCGGTTGATATCATCGCAAACGAACCATCGACCATTATGGTCATCCCCCGCGATGTACTGATCTACCTGCTGCAAAAAAGCCAGGTGGTTTTGCGCAATTATCTCAACGCAATTTCAAGCCGAACCCAATTCCTTTCAAATAAGATCCGTTTCCTGTCTTTTAAGTCGATTCGTGAAAAGATTGCCAATTACATCCTTTCCGGATTAAAACCCGGAAACGATAAAATTATCCTTAATCAATCACAGACTGAACTGGCTGATTTTTTTGGAGTAGCCAGGCCTTCGCTGGCGCGGGCATTCGCTGAAATGGAACAAGAAGGCATGCTGAAGGTTGAAAGACGCGAAATCACCATAATAAATAAAGAAAAATTGAATAAATTGCTTGTCAATTGAACCATTTGGTAATTTAAAACTCTATTACATTACTTAATTTACATGATTATGCAGAACCTTATCGTCACTACCACCCCAAACCTGGATGGTAAGAAAATCACCCGTTATTATGGCATTGTCAGCGGCGAAGCGATCATTGGTGCAAACCTTTTCCGTGACCTGTTTGCAGGTATAAGAGATATTGTCGGAGGCCGCTCAGGATCCTATGAAGAAGTATTGAGAGAAGCCAAACAGAATGCGCTCAGCGAAATGGAAGAAAATGCACGCAGAATGGGCGCCAATGCCGTTGTAGGTGTTGACCTTGATTATGAAACGGTAGGCTCAAACGGCAGCATGTTGATGGTAACGGCTGCAGGAACCGCCGTGTTTGTTGAATAAAAAATAATAGTATGGATGAATTAAGCCGGTGCGGATGGTCAAGGAATTACCCGTTGATGAATCAATACCATGATGAGGAATGGGGTGTGCCTTTATATGATGAGAACAGGGTATTTGAGATGTTCTCCCTCGACTGCTTCCAGGCGGGGCTGAGCTGGAATACCATTCTGAATAAAAGGGAGGCATTCAGGGCAGCATTTGACAACTTTAACATTGACAAGGTTGCCCTTTATGATCAGCAAAAAATTGATTCATTAATGGCAAATCCCGGCATCGTGAGAAACCGGCTTAAAATTCCGGCAGTTATTCAGAATGCACGCATTGCACAGGAAGTTCGCAAAGAGTTCGGGAGTTTTTCGAACTACATCTGGAGTTTTTCAGACGGTAAAACAATCCAGAATCACTGGAAAGAAATGAAAGATATCCCGGTTACTTCAGCGGTTTCTGACGCCATGAGTAAGGATATGATCCGGCGTGGCTTTAAATTCGCCGGATCCACCATTTTATATGCCTTTATGCAATCGATTGGTATGGTCAACGATCATATAACGATGTGTTACAGGCATGCGGAATTATTATAGAGACGCGATGCATCGCGTCTCTACAAGACACCGTTTTTTTTCATTTCGGCAACAATTTCATCCACTGTTTTGGTTGAATTAGGCAACACATTCGGAGGACACATACCGACCTTTGTGGCTACCTGGAACCGCCTGCAGCGGTTCCGGCCTTCCTCACCGGCCAGGCAGTACTGTTTACGATATACTTCCGTAAATTCAGTCCCTTTAAGAATTCCATTAAAAATAGGGCAAGCAGGGGTTTTGGGGCATTGATTCATTTCCATATAGCGGGTTTTTGGTTTGTACTAAAATTACGAAATACCCGCCTGAATGTTGCTATAAACTACTCTTATTCTTTTCTTTATTACATTGCCGTATCATTTCTTCATTCTGCGTCCTGCCCCAGTCAGGTAAAAAAGAAGAGGTGACCTTATAGTCCCTGAACTTTTCTTCGGCCTTCATAAAAACAGGTAGCGCATTTTTAGCACCTCCTTTAAATACAGCAGGTGTATAATAAATATTGTTAGCCAGCAGAAAATATGCTCTTGGATTTGCTGAATCAACAGCAATTGCTTTTTTCAGTATGGATTCCGCTTTTTGCGACATGGTTATTGCCCTGCCCTCTGGCTCAATCTGCAGCCTCACCTGGTAAAGCAAAGCCTGCAATACTAAATTCTCAGGATCATCCCTTTTCAGAGCCTGCGCTCTGTCGATAAATGGTTGTGCCTTATCAAGCAAGGCATCCCTGAATTTCTGGTCACCATGCAACTGGCCCCCCAGTATATAGGAAAGCGCTGTATAGTAATTCGCCAGCCAGTGGGAAGGATTTTGTTCAGCCACCCTGGCAAAGTAACCGGCCGCTTCGGAATATTTTTCAGCTGTATTGGCAGCATATAAAAGTTTCAGTCCTTTATTATAAACCGACGAATCGGTTTCCGCCTGCGAATAGAGCCGGATTGCAGTGAAGAAAAGGAAAACAAGCAAAAGGGATTTTCTCATACTATATGTTTTTCCGCATGATAAGATGATCTTACGAGCGGGCTGCTTTCAACTACAACAAATCCTTTGCCAATTCCTATCTCATTGTACTTCTGAAAAACATCAGGATGGATGTATTCCGCTACCGGCATGTGATCAAGGGTGGGCTGCAGATACTGACCGATTGTCATCACTTTTACACCCGCCTCTAACAAATTGTCCATGGTTGCCAGAACTTCATCTTCTCGTTCGCCTAATCCAAGCATAATACCCGACTTTGCAGTGATCCCTGAATCAGCAATATGCCTTAAAACTTCGAGACTGATGTGATAACGGGCTTTGCTCCTTATCTGGCGACTTAAGCGTTCAACTGTTTCAAGATTATGGGAAATTACTTCAGGTTTTTCATCGATAATTCTCCCAACCAGTTCTTTGCGGCCCTGGAAATCGGGAATAAGCACTTCCATCGTGGTTTCAGGATTGACTTGTTTTACCCTCCTGATGGCGGCGGTCCATAATCCGGCACCCAAATCCTCCAGGTCATCCCTGTCAACCGATGTAATCACACAATGCTTCACACTCATTGTTTTTACGGACTCCGCCAGCCTGTCGGGTTCGCTCCAGTCGACTGCCAGTGGTTTTCCTGTGGGCACGGAACAGAATTTGCACCTGCGGGTGCAGATGTTTCCCAGTATCATGAATGTGGCTGTGCCGTGATTCCAGCATTCGCCAATGTTCGGACAGTTTCCGCTTGTGCAGATGGTGTGAAGATTCTGGCGGAGGACCAAATTTTTTACCCGGGAATAGGTTTCCCCGTTGGCCCGTTTCATTTTCATCCAGTGCGGAAGGCGCTGCCGTGTTATAAGATGGTTATCCAAGACGAAAAATTTATGCAAATATAGCGTTCATCTTATGAATAACAATCTCCCATCGGGTATGGTTGTGGAGGGGTGTTCGCTATTCGGTGTTCGGTGTTCAGAGTTCAGAGTTCGATACCGATTACTGATTCCCGATTGTCCATCCATTATTCATTATTTCATTCTTCATTCTTCATTCTTCATTCTTCATTTTATCACAAACTCCTCAAACCCTCTCACCTCCCCGTCCGTTAAATCCAGGTATTTTACATCAGCCCTGGGTGGTCCTTCCCAACACCAGGATATGAAAAGTTCCATCTGTTCAGGGGTGCTTTCGGCTTCAATGTATACATTTCCGTCCGGCAGATTCCTCACAAAACCGGTAACCGAAAATTGGCGGGCCGCATTCCGTGTGGCATAGCGGAAACCTACGCCCTGCACGCGACCGGTAATATGGATGTTTTTGTGTATCAAGATAGTGATTAGTGACTGGTGACTGGTGCTGGTTAGAACTTCAAATCTCAAACATCAAATTGTTCTAAACATTCCCGTCCGTTATCTGTTTTATCGTCAGTATACTAAATATAACAAAAATGAAAAAATTAGTTTTTCTTCTAACATTATTTTTTATGATTTCTGCACCACAATTTGCCCAACAGGCTAAATCTTTTTATGATTTTAAGGTTAAAGACATTGATGGTAAACCTTTTGATCTTTCATCACTGAAAGGTAAAAAAGTACTGGTTGTGAACACTGCATCCAAATGTGGTAATACTCCTCAATATTCCGATCTTGAAAAGCTTTACGAAGAATACAAGAATAAGAATTTCGTAATTATTGGTTTCCCCGCCAATAACTTCATGGGACAGGAACCGGGCTCCAATGATGAGATCAAGACTTTCTGTACGAAAAACTACGGGGTGACTTTCCCGATGATGTCAAAGATTTCGGTAAAGGGCAAGGATATGGATCCGCTTTATAAATGGCTTACTGAAAAAGAACTCAATGGAAAAATGGATTCAGACGTAAGCTGGAATTTCCAGAAATACATGATCGACGAAAAGGGTCAGCTTGTAGGTTATGCTAACCCAAAGGAAAAACCGTATTCTGAGAAGATTATGAATTGGCTGAAGAACTAGGCTGCAGGTCTTAGGCTGTGGACTATAGCCTATACATAATAGCCTATAGCCTATAGCCTATAACCTTTTCAAATCTCCTCCAGCGCCTCTTCCGGGATCCAGCCTGTATTTCCGTTTGCAATTTTGATTTCTTTCCAGTTCTGAACGCTGTCGCGTATCATTACTTTTGTTCCTTCATGCAGCACAAATACGTTGGTGCTTTGCTCATCGGGCGAGCTTCTTGCATTAACCGACGGAGTCATGATTATGCCACTTGAATGTTCTTTGATGTTTTTGATTCTGCCAAACATGAACAGAAAAGAAAGGGTTGTAAGAAAAATCAGGGAAATTCCTGTATTTAAACCAGTTCTTCTTAAGCCGGTATGTTGTCCGAAGTAAAACAAGGTAAATCCTGATAAACTGCCCATAAACAAGATAATACAGATAACAGCCCACTGATCGGGTGAAAAAACGCCTCTTAGAGCTTTTACCCACCTGATCATGAAAAACTCAGGAATCACATCTATTTTATCTACAATTTTCGCATTTGCAAGTGCAAGATTATGCTTTGTATCATCGTCTCCAGGTTTGATCTGAAGGGCTTTCTCATAATACAGAATGGCTGCTGCAACCTTATCCTGCTTGTACAGTGTGTTACCAAGGTTATAATACAGGTCATATGATTCATAACCGAGTTCCAGAATCCGACCGTAGTATTTTTCTGCCATTTCGTATTGACGCTGCATATAATACTCATTACCTTTAGCCATAAGTGAATCGGTAACGGCAGCTCCGGATACTTGAGATGCCGGAAAACAGGTCAGAATGGTAAGCACTGCCAATAAAAAATACCTGATTTTATAACACTGACTCATAGCCTGATTCATTCAATTTATCTTAGTTTCTGCTGAAGTGATGTAATAACCTTAATAGCATCATGATATAGCTGTTCTTTGTCAGTTTCGCCTGCTGAAAAGCCATACCTTGCCATTTCACAGTGATCAATAATCCGGAATAACTGGTCGATCAGTTCATCGCTGACTGATCTGTTCATCAGGGAAGTCCGGGCATTATCTTTGGACAGAACAGAAACAGGGATGCTCAGTTTATCACTGATATAGCCCCAAAGTGCTCCAAGCATTTCTTCATAGAATGCGGCGCTATTTCCCTGCTTCAACAATGTTTCACATTTTCTTAACCTCTTTCTCGCATACTGGTCAGCCTTTCTCAACTTCATACCAATTATATCAGCGTGTTGAGCTGAAATTCTTTTTCGGATGAGTACCAGGACAATGAATATGATAATTAACAGTACATAGGTCAGATAATACAATGCTGAAGTGGCGAGGTATGCCGACATGGTTTTGAGGGTGCCCTGTTTTGTTTTAATAAACCGTATATCGCTGTTCAGCAGTTTAACATCCTCTTTATTTGTTCCTGGTGCCATTGTAATTAGTGAATCACCCTGCCCCTTCTCAACAGTTACCGTATAGGATTCGGTTTTAATAGTTTTATACTGTCCTGCACGGGCATCGAAATAGGTAAATTCAACTCCAGGAATAGTATACTGCCCTGCCCTTTTGGGCATGATCATGTACTCAAAGCTTTTTGAACCGGAAAGAGCATTGTCCATCTTCGTGTTAATTACCGGATCATATCGTTCCATGTCATAAGGAACATTCACCACCATATCGTTGATGAGTTTCAGGTTACCGGTTCCGGAAATGACAACTTTCAGAGTAAGCGGTTCATTGGAGGCTGTCACCGTATTATTGAGTGAAGAACTGATTTTAAATAATCCTACCGCTCCTTTAAAAGTTGGAGGTGCATTGGGAGGAAGTGGCTTGACATTAATCTTTACAGGCTTGCTTTTAAGGGTAACGGGAATTTCCTGGATATCAGGAATTGAAAAATCATCGAAAAACGGATCCGCTACCCTGCGCCTTACTTCACGCCTCAGTGCTACGTCAAGATCAAAAGGTTCAACTGTCAGCTGGCCGGTTTTCTGCGGAATAATCAATACACGCCTGATCACACCGGTACCGAAAATATCACCGTTTACATTTTCACGCTCAAGGTTTCTCAGCGGCGGAGTTTCAATGGGTTCAGTAAAGAAGCCCGTAAAATCAGGTCCTTTAAAAGCCTGGTCAATACCGGCCAGATTTGTTTTCGTGTATATTTTAACTGTGGCCATGATCTGTTCACCTATGTAAGCCTCTGTCTTATCAAGCAGAAGCTTTACAAACAAATCATTTTCGCTCACCTGCCCGTTCTGCCGGGTTCCGGAACCTCCTGTATTCTGAGCGGGGGCTGATGATGACGCTGAGGCCTTCAATACTTCAACTGTAATCGGGTTCGATTTATAAACCTTGTTCTTTACCTTGATTGATGCCGGGCTGATGGTGAATTTACCTTCTTTGACCGCTCTCAGAAAATAGGTATACTGATAACTCGATGTGGTTGTAATCTTGCCATTGATTGAAGATACACTCTGGCTATGACCCTGGCTTGGTCCACCCAAAAGTTGAAAGTCGCGTAAATCAGGCATTGCAAATGCCGCCATTTCCTCATTTGCACTAAAAATAAGGTTAAACTGATCTCCTACTCGCAGCACATTTGGGGATGCCTCTGCAGAGAATTCAACATCCTGTGCCTTCAAAAATCCTGAAAAGATAAGTAATATGATAACCTGTAATGTACGCATGTTTAATTCCTGTTGTCTTACCAGTTTTTATCCAAAGGTGTTTTATGAATTTTTTCTTTCTTTTCCTGTACTTTTTGCATAACCTGTTTTTCTTCGTTCTCAAGGGCTTGCAGAATCCGTTCGGCATCTTCAGGAGAAATCTGGCCTTTAACTGATTGAGGCTGGCGGTTTTCTGCGTCCTGCTGCTCTTGCTGTTGCTGCTGTTCCGGGTTATCTTTCTGACTATCCTGATTGTCGTTTTTTTGATCCTTCTGGTCCTTTTGCTGCGGCTGGTTTTCCTGGTTCTGCTTATTTTCCTTGTTATTCTGATTTTGTTGCTGCTTTTGTTGCTGCTGCTGATTCTGAAGCATTTTCATTGCCAGCTGCAGGTTATGTTTTGCATCTACATCATGCGGATTCTTTCGCAGGGCATTTTTATAGGCATCAACACTCTCACTGTATTTTTTACTCTGAAACATAGTGTTACCAAGGTTGTAATAATACCTGGAAGCATCACTTGCATTTTTCTTTTTTTCAATAAGGGATGAGTATCTTCCTGCTGCCGCATCATACTGATTTTGTTTGTAAAGCGAATTTCCCAGGTTATAATCAGCCCTGAATGAAGCCGGATCTTTTTCAAGCGCTCTCCTGTATTCAACCTCTGCCTGCTGATATTTGCCATCTTTATAATCGCTGTTTCCCTTACGGACGTACTTTTTGCCCTGTTGTGAATACCCGCTCACAGCAAATAAGACAAGTAATATAAAAACGAAACCCCTCATAGCGAATTCCTTGAAACATCAAAAATCTTAAAATTCTTCAACCATTTATTCTTTCTTCCCAGGATCACAAATTCAACAACGAGCAAAACAAGAACAATCCATAATACACCCTGGAACTGCTGTTCATATTCGGAATACTCCGTCAGTTCTGCACCTGCTTTATCGAGTTTATTTAAATCGGCCATCAGGGTATTGAGTCCCAGGTCAACTGAAGTTGCTCTGTAATATTTGCCCTTTCCGTCACGGGCTATATCTTTCAGCATTTGCTCATTTAACCGGGTAATAATAAAATTTCCGTCTTTGTCGCGTTTAAAATCCCTCGAAAATGAATTGTTATCAGGATCCGGTATTCTGACACCTTCTTCTGAACCCATTCCAACTGTATATATTCGGATTCCCTTGTCGACGGCTTTTTGACATGCCTGTTCAACACCGCCTTCATGGTTTTCGCCATCACTAATAATCACAATGGCTTTACCGGCTTTCGACTGCGGATTAAACGATCGGATACCAAGATCTATTGCATCAGCTATAGCCGTTCCCTGTTTGGAGATCATCTGGGTATTTATTCCTGAAAGAAAAATCTTTGCCGACAGGTAATCGTTAGTAATCGGAATTTGGGTGTAGGCTTCACCGGCAAATACTATAAGCCCGATACGGTCATTCTGTAACCTGTCGAGCATTCTTGAAAGCTCATGCTTTGCACGTTCAAGCCTGTTTGGTTTTATATCCTCGGCCAGCATGCTGTTTGATACATCAAGGGCAACGATCACATCCACACCCTCGTGTTTTACCTGGGTAAGCTTTGAGCCGAAACGGGGACCTGCCAGGGCTATAATGATTAATGACACTGCTGCAAGAAGAAGGATAAACTTCAGATTGTTCCGAAATGATGAATAATCCGGAATCAGCACTCCAATCACTTCCGGATTACCCAGCTTTTTAAGGTCCTTCCTGCGACGGAACTGGTAATAAAGGTACATCCCCGCCAATACCGGCAGAATCAATAATAAGAGAAGATATATTTTATGTTCAAAATTAAACATTGCCTTTTCGTTATGTTACTGATCTTAAAACAGTATACCGCATTAATATCTCAAGAAGCAGGAATAACAGTGCGCCGGCAGCAAAAATCCCGAATTCTTCATGTTTCCTGGAATATTGCTTAACGTCAATTTTTGATTTTTCAAGTTTATCAATCTCGCCATAAATATCTTTCAGTTTCTGATTATTGGTTGCCCTGAAATAAGCTCCGTTTGTCATTGCAGATATCTGCCTCAGCATGGGCTCATCAATGTCAACTTCCATCTGCTGATATACGGTTCTTCCCCAGGGATCAACCATGGGAAAAGGCGCTGTTCCTATAGTTCCCACACCAATTGTATATACTCTCACACCAAATGTTTTGGCAATTTCAGCCGCTGTTATAGGATCAACAGATCCGGCGTTATTTACGCCGTCCGTAACCAGGATTACAACCCGGCTTTTAGCATTGCTGTCTTTGAGTCTTTTAACTGCATTTGCCAATCCGAGGCCGATTGCAGTAGACTGATCATCAATAACACCCACATTTATCTGGTGAAGCAAATTAAGCAATACACCATGGTCCGTTGTAAGTGGGCATTGTGTAAAACTTTCTCCACCAAAAACAACCAGGCCGATGCGGTCAGAAGGCCGGCCGGAAATAAATTCGGAGGCCACATCCTTGGAAGCTTCAATCCGGTTTGGTGAAAAATCGCCTGCCAGCATACTTCCCGAAATATCGAGTGCCAGCATGATGTCAATTCCCTGAACCGTTTCGTCCTGCCAGCGGTTGGTACTTTGCGGCCTGGCAAGGGCAATGATAAGTAGCATAAATACAAGCATCCTGAAAATAAAAGGAATGTGCCTCAGGTAAATCCGTATTGTTTTCTTTATTCCGGCAATTTGTGATACACCCGGCATTTGCATTTCAGCCTGTACCATCCTGTGCCTGTAGATATACCAGGCTATTGCCGGTACAACCAGCAACAACAGGTATAATATCTTTGGATTGGCGAATTCTATGTTATACATATCAGGATGGTTTATTTTCAGCCGAGGTTTCCTTTACAAATTCAATTGATTCCTCAACCTGCATGGCATTTTGTTCGGGATCAGGAATAACCTTGGCAAATTTCACATAATCTGCCAGCCGCAAAATGGCTTCGAGTTTCTTCGTTTCGTGCGTGTCTATCTTTTTTGACCGGAATGTATCCACAATTTCATCTGTCGTTTGCTCCATCGCCGCCATATCATATTGTCTTTCGATATAAGCCCTGAGTATCTCAGAAATACGGATATGGAAATACTTTATCCTGTTATTCAGCCATGGCTTTTCATTCTGCAGCTTTTCCAGATCACGCAAAGCTATTATACTGGCTGGTTCCTGAATCACCTGGTGGTGATAGAATACCGGCTCTTTTTTCTTTCTTTTTTTCAGCCACCGGATCAAAAGCCATGTGGCCAGAGCCAGTATAAATAAACCCAGAGCAAATGGAGCTACTTCCCTGATACCGATGGGTTCCCTGTAGATTCCCTTGATATCCCTGATCGTTGAATCGGCTTTTACAGAAAGCATCTGAAAACCTACCGGCAATGTCGACAGAGTGTCTTTCCGGTTATCTGAAGAAACAGCGAAGGGTAAAGCAGGAATTTCAAAGTACCCGGTATCAAAAACCGTGATAACCACCTCCTGGGACAGTGATAAGCCATCCGGGTTTTTTGAAGTATCAATTTTGGATTTTGAGATGATCTCAATCTGCTTATTTATTGTATCCTTCAGAACAGGAAAGGTGATATTCCATGATCCTGCCGGTTTGCTGACAACCAGTTTAAGTTTCAGCTGGTCGCCTATCAACGCCTTATTGGTATCGAGAAGAGCTCTTACGGCAACCTCCTGGTTGAATACAAAACCCGGATACAGGGCCAAAAGAATGAATATAAAAAAACTTCTTATTTTCATTTTGCCCTTTTATTAAACAACCGCATTAATGGTTTAACATAATCCTCATGAGCGGCTATTTTGGCAAAGTCCACTCCGTTCTTTTGCAACAAATCCACAGTGTCTTCCTGTTTTTTTAAATAATTTTCTCGGTAAGCATTCCTCACCGAAACACTGGATGTGTCAAGCCATGCCAAATCACCCGTTTCAGCATCTTTCACTTTAATTAACCCGACGGATGGAATTTCCTGTTCTCTCACATCATATACCCACAAACCGACAAGGTCATGTTTCCTTGCTGCAATTTTGAGTGCATCATCATAATTGTCATCTAAAAAGTCGGTAATCAGGAATGCCGTACTGCGTTTCTTGATCACATTCACAAGGTAACGCAACGGTATGGTAACATTGGTTTTGCGACTTTTTGGTCTGAAATCGATTAATTCACGGATAATCCTCAGGATATGCTGACGGCCTTTTTTAGGAGGGATGAACCGTTCGATTTTGTCAGAAAACATGATTACGCCTACTTTATCGTTATTCTGAATTGCGGAGAAAGATAATACTGCAGCTATTTCAGTAATCATCGCGGCTTTCAGTCTTGTCTGCGTTCCGAATTCTCCCGATCCGCTTACGTCAATCAGAAGCATAACGGTTAATTCCCGTTCTTCCTCGAAAACTTTTATATAAGGGTGATTAAACCGGGCCGTTACGTTCCAGTCAACACTTCTGAAATCGTCTCCATACTGGTATTCTCTTACCTCACTGAAAGCCATCCCCCTGCCCTTGAAAGCTGAATGATATTCACCGGCAAAAATCTGGCGTGACAGCCCTCTTGTTTTAATTTCAATCTTTCTGACCCGTTTCAGTAATTCAGTGGTTTCCATTGCTTCCATCTAGTTCTTCCTGAATGTAACCGTAAAATACCATTCCTCCTCTTCGAGCTTCACTGAAAAATTTTGTCCTTTATCATTAAATGACCAGGTGTTAGTTCCTGATTTTTTGTATTTCTTATTCAGCATATCAACCATGTCATTTATGTTTGAATAATCCGACATCCAGCGAACATAAGTACATATGTTCTTTTCTGTAAGAAAAAACAGGATCGTCTGCTCACTGATTTTATCTACATACTTAAGGTACTTATAGGTATGGTTCACCGCATTTTTATCGATCTTGAAATCGGGATTAGTTTGCTTCAGAACGGCAGCAATCTGATCGGGATTCATACCAATGAAATTCTGGGATGAGCAGATACCTGTAAGTGCAAAAAGCAATAATACCGGTAGGATGTATTTTACACTGGGATGCATAGGATCACGGAACCTCAATATTATTTAATATTTCAGTTATAATATCTTCTGTTGAGACATTCTCAGCTTCTGCTTCATAGGTAAGGCCGATGCGATGCCTTAGCACATCATGGCACACTGCCCTTACATCTTCGGGAATTACAAATCCCCTGTGCTTAATAAAAGCGTAAGCTTTGGCTGATTTGGCTATATTAATACTTGCTCTTGGGGAGGCTCCGTAATGAATCATGTTTTTAAACTGCTGCAAATGATAATCAGCAGGAAAACGGGTAGCAAAAACAATATCGAGTATATACTGCTCGATTTTTTCATCCATATAAACTTCCTTCACGGTTTCCCTGGACCTGAGGATATCATCAGTTGTTAGAATGGTATCCGGAGAAGGGAAGCTTTTTGCAATGTTTTCACGCATAATCATCCGCTCTTCTTCCTTAGCCGGGTAAGTGATGACCAATTTAAGAAGGAACCTGTCGACCTGGGCTTCAGGCAAAGGATAGGTACCTTCCTGTTCAATCGGGTTCTGGGTGGCAAGGACCATAAAAGGTTTCGGCAGTTCAAACGACTGGCTGCCGATTGTAACCTGCTTCTCCTGCATGGCCTCAAGCAAAGCACTTTGTACTTTGGCCGGCGAACGGTTGATTTCATCAGCCAGGATAAAATTGGCGAAAATAGGTCCTTTTCTAACCTGGAATTCTTCTTTTTTCTGGCTGTAGATCATGGTCCCTATAAGATCGGCAGGTAGCAGGTCAGGTGTAAACTGAATGCGGCTGAATGCTGCATTCACAGTGTGAGCCAGGGTATTGATTGCAAGTGTTTTTGCCAGACCTGGAACGCCTTCCAGTAAAACGTGCCCGTCAGAAAGCAAGCCGATGAGCAAACCGTCAATCAAATGCTTTTGCCCAACAATAACTTTTCTGATTTCCTGATTGATTCTCTCGATGAAAGCGCTTTCACGTTCAATCTTTTCATTCAATTCCTTAATCTGGATAGAAATATCCGCCATAATTCAAACAGTTTGTATTAATTTTTCCTTTTTACGTGTTTTGCTGAAGTTGCTTTTCTCTTCGCAAACACCCTGAAATCATTGCGAAAGTAACAATTTTTGAACCACTGCCTGATTTTTCAAGGGTTAAAGTATGTTAAATAATTGAATATCTGAATTATAGCTTCTGTTAAAAATTGTTAAAGATATTGATAAAAAAATTAGACGATTTACGATTTCAGATTTACGATTACAGAGCCGTATTAAGAGGGATTTTCGTCAATCGTAAATCGCTAAATCGTAAATTGCTTAAATTTCTTATTTTTGAATAAATGCGACAGGATGCCCAGGTATTTTATTGAATTGTCATTTAAGGGAACCCGCTACCATGGCTGGCAGATTCAACCTAATGCCAATACAGTGCAGGCGGAACTTGAAAAAGGACTGGCGACGCTTACCGGTCAGCCTGTTGAAACAACGGGAGCCGGCAGAACAGATGCAGGAGTTCACGGCCATAATTACGTTGCCCACTTTGACTGTGACTTGAAACTCCCCGAAGCTGATCTTACCTATAAATTGAATGCCATACTTCCCCCTGATATCGCAATACATTCGATTTTCAAGGTGAATCCGGATGCACATGCGCGGTTTACGGCAATTTCGCGAAGTTATAAATACAGGCTGACCCGGTTAAAAGATCCCTTTTACCCTGATATCAGCCTCTTTTATCCTTTTAGCCTCAATGTCTGCCTTATGAATGAGGTAGCCGCCACTTTAAAAAATTATACTGATTTCACCAGTTTCAGCAAACTTCACAGCGACGTAAAAACGAATAACTGCAAAATAGTTGAGGCAGAATGGGGTGAAGAAGAAAACTACCTGGTTTTTAATATAAAAGCCGATCGCTTTTTACGAAACATGGTCCGGTCAATAGTCGGAACTCTTCTGGATATAGGTCGTGGCAAGCTGGACTCTTGTCAACTTGAAAAGATAATTAACGGCAGGAACCGGAGCCTTGCCGGTCCTTCCGTTCCGGCACACGGTCTGATGCTTTGGGCTATTGAGTATCCTCCCGGAATAAGAGCTGTTTGAGCGCTTTGCTGTTTGAAGGCTTCGCCGTTTGACGCTTCGCTGTTTGAAGGATCGCCGTTTGACGCTTCGCCGTTTGAAGGCTTCGCCGTTTGACGTTGCGCTGTTTGAAGGCTTCGCCGTTTGACGCTGCGCTGTTTGAAGGCTTCGCCGTTTGACGCTGCGCTGTTTGATGCTTCGCCGTTTGAACTAATTAAACTTCTTTTTCAAACTCTTTTCCAAACTCTTTTTCAAACTCTTTTTCAAACTCTTTTTCAAACTCAATACAAACTGGAACTATTTCAAATTTTGGTCGTATAAAATAGTGTCTGAAAAATTTTAACCGGAAATGAAAAAAATTTCTACCCTTCTTATTGCTATTTTAATAACTACCTCTGCATATATGCAGACGTCCATTCCAAAGGCCCAATCGCTATTTATTTATAATTTTTCCCGTATGATCGAATGGCCTGCCAGTTACAGAACAGGCAACTTTATTATTGGTATCCTCGGAACCAGTGAGGTCGCCGGTGAACTTGAAAGCTATACAAAAGGCAAGAAAGTCGGAGCCCAGGATATCCAGGTCATCCGTTACAAAACACCCCAGGAAATTCAGCAGTGTCATATCCTGTTTGTTCCATTTGTCAGAACCAAGCAACTACCTGAGGTTGTTTCATTACTTGCAGGTAAGAGTACGCTGATTATTACGGAAAAAACGGGCGCGCTTACAGAAGGATCTGCCATCAATTTCGTAATCCTTGAGGATAAAATGAAGTTTGAGCTTAAGGCTGAAAACGCGAATAAATTTGGAATAAAATTCAGCGCCAAGCTCCAGGAAATGTCAGGATCTCAGGCTATGATGTAATCAGGCCTGTTCCAGATTTCCCAGGATTTATCCGCCTGCAGATAAAGCATTTGTAAGCCACTGACAACAGTGGCTTTTTTTTGTTTCCCTTCAGTCATAAACCGTGTTTCGGGAGGATTATAAACAAGGTCAAATAAGACATGACCTGAAGTCAGGAATTCGTAGGGTAATGGCGGGCATGATCCGGTATCGGGAAACATACCTGAAGGGGTTGTATTCACAATGAGCCTCTGATCAGCCATTACATCAGCTGTAATCATTTCATACGAGATATGACCTGGCACACGAGGATTCCTCGAAACCATTGTCACGCGGATACCGAGTTCATTCAAGGCATACATTACAGCCCTGGATGCACCACCCGTGCCCAACACCAGTGCCTTTTGAATCCCGGGTTTGAGAAGTGGTTTCAGTGATTCTGAAAAACCATATACATCGGTATTGTAGCCTTTAAGATGTATATCGGAACCTTCACGGAAAATTTTTATGGTGTTAACCGCTCCGATCTGTTGAATACAATCATCCGTTGAATCAAGAAAATCCAATACCTTTTCTTTGTATGGAATTGTCACATTGAGACCTGCGAGATCTTTTTCATCGCGTAGCAATGAAACGAGCGATTCAATCCGGTCAAGCGGATACAAATTGTATTTGCAATCAGTAATACCCTCACGGGCAAATTTTTCGGCAAAATAACGGCCTGAAAAAGAATGGGATAAAGGATAACCTATTAAGCCATAAATCTTCATGAAGTTCAGTCGAGTTTCTGATATTTTGCCGAATCCGGCTTTTGCTGTTTCAGTTCAGCCGGAAGAAAATCTAGAAATGTATCACCTCTTAGTCCTTCACGCAAACACTCAAGTGGTATAACATCGTTGGTTGCTATGTTACCAAGGTTAACATTGGGTCCAATAAGCTTTATAAACCAGGCCTGCTGCTTATTTGAAGGTGCTTCCCAAATCACAGCATCAGGATTCAGCTTAACTTTTATCAGGTTAATGAGGCTGTCGTTAGCACTGCCATCGCTATTATATATTCCGGTGGTTCCGCTTTCTCTTGCCTCAGCAATCACTTTCCATGATCCGGCATTCAGCTCCGTCTGCATCATTTCAACCCATACTTCATCGGCAATTTCAACACCTTTAACTTTCGAACCTACTTCGGATAATACGGTGAAATCCTTTGAAAGCCGGCTGATATAATCCACCTTAGTCGAGTGATGCATATACATTGATCCGTCGGAAACTTCAACCGTATCCACGTTAAAGCTTTTCACCATTTTAACGTATTCATCAAACATCCCTCTTATTGCATATGCTTCAAAAAGAGTCCCACCGAAATAAACCCTGATACCGGCATTTCGGTAGATTTTTACTTTCTTTTCCACATTACTGCAGAAAACCGAAGTACCGAAACCCAGCTTGATTAGATCGGTGTAAGGTGCACAATTCTCTACAAAATTTTCAGCCTCTGCGGTGCTCAGGCCTTTGTCCATCATCATTGTCAAACCTGAATTACGGGGCTTTGAAGGCCGCTGGGGTAAGTAAGGAAGTGTAATAGTCATGATATGTTTATTTGCTGATCTTGATGGCCGGATTAATTAAATGGCCATGATTTTCAATTATGGTTCTGAATGCCTGGATATTCCTTGTTTTTGGAAAATGTCTGAACATCTCAGCATGCTCACTGAAGTTCAGGCAAAGCGCTCTTTTAAAAAACCGCTGGGCTTCAAACAAATTTTGCTGATATGCATAGTAAGCTGCGAGCCTGTAGTTTACAAGTACATTATCGGGATGCTTTTCAAAGATGCGCATCATCATATAGATGGCTTCATGAATTCTTCTCTTCCTGAAATAAACCTGTGCACAGGCAAATTTTGAATCCAGGTCATCCGGGTTGAGTTCGGAAGCCCTTGTATATGCATCAATGGCTTTGCTGAATTTCCGGGTGCGGTTGTACAGATCTCCAAGTGTCAGCCAGTACTCAGCAGTGGCAGGCTCAACGGCGATGGCTCTTTTTATTGCAGTGATGCTTTGCGTATACCTTTTTTGCCTGAAATACACAATTCCTGAACCATATAATGCCTCGGCACAATCGTTTGAGATGTCGAGAGAAATTTTAAACAACCTGAGGGCTTCATAGAAATCACCTGTACTAACATAGCAGTTTGCCAGGTTGCACAGAGCGCGGGTATTTGAATTATCTTCCCTGATCAGTTCATTATATACATCAATGGCCTCCCTGACCCTTCCGCTGATCACAAACATGTCGGCCTTTGAAAAATAGGCAGGAAGAAACTGGGCATTAATTGAAATGGCAAACTCAAAGGCTTCGAGTGCATGTTCATAATCACCAAGCCGGCTGTGGATAACGCCCATATTATTCCATACATGCTCGGCAAACGGATCCATATTGAGGTATTTCTGGTAAAACAGCAGACTCTTTTCAGGGTCCTGCAGTTTATCATAACTCAGGCCAAGATCATATAGTACGAGGATGTTATTCCGGTTATAATGATAAGCCAGCAGCAAGTACTCAGTAGCCAGATTATACATATTATACTGCATGTACGACTGTGCAATATTATACGCCAGCTCATCCTTCAGCTCATCACACAGATCAAGCGCTTTGTCGAATGATATACGGGCCTCCTCAAGTTTACCTGTCATAATGTATGCGATGCCTTTGGCAAGGTGCAGTTCATAATTGGATGACTCTTCATCGCCCATTGTTTTCAGGATTCTGATCGCCCGGGCAGGCCTTGAGATTTCAATAAGCAGTTGTGCATGCTTCAGGCGCATAAGCGATGCATGCGGATGTTGCCTGATTGCCAGGCTCACGACTTTCAACGCCTCTTTGTAATTATATTCATCGGTGAAATAATTGATGATGCTTTCAAACTCATATAAATCAAAAAACTCGTTGACATTGTGAAGAAGCATTTCCCTGTACCGCTTCATCAGACCCAGGGTTTCATCCTCTTCGTAGAAATTGTCCATGTCTCCAAACATATCCCCTTATTGAATTGAGGCTAATATAGTAAAAAAGTATCGGAAGGTTTGATTATGGGGAAAAAATTTAAGAGTCCATCATGGCGAGGAGCCAGATAGGCCTTTCCTGTGCCGGCAGATTGCTTCGTCGATAATATTATCTGCTATGATCAATACTTTATCTGGCTCCTCGCAATGACGACTTATTTAGCCTGTTCCTTAATTCCGCATTTAGCCTGAGAAGTTCCTGAATGAGTCTGTGCTGCTGGCCAAGGGCGTCGCTTATCTGGGCGGTTACCGAAGTGAGTTCCGTTATGGTTATCTGGCCCTGCTTTATATTTTTTGCGGACTGTATATTATTTTCAATTTTTAAAAGGGTTTCAAGCAGAACGCTGTATTTATCCGCATAGGTGATCAGATTAACGGCCGTTTGCCGGCCATAACGCGACACCAGAACCTTCCACAGCGAATAATCCTTTGAATAGGAATTCATATTCCATAAAAAATCAGCAGCCGTTGCCAGCCGGATGACCTCAATTTCGGACGCAGGAGGGAGATTGACTACAAAAGCCGAGGTGTCAATATTTTTATACAACGCTTCGATATCAATATTTCCATAAGGCTCAAAAAGGTTAAAAAGCCTGGCTTTCCCGGGGAAATAGGGATCGGTGCCATTGTATTCGGCCCAGGATGTTGCCATGAGCATTGAATTATCAAAGAAAGCCGGTTTCCACCTAAATATCAGTCTGTATCGGTTCAGATCCGCTAAATCAGTATTTATGCTGAAAAATGAACTGCCTGTATAGAATTTCATTCCTGGAATAAAGTACTGTAAGTGAGGATTAAAAAGTTCCACTACTTCAGTGCTGAGAATATCGGGATAAATATATCCGTCCTTATGCAGAGGGGTATGTCCAATTGAATCACCATGAGGAGCAACATGACTGACATCAGGAAATACAGGTGGCATATACCTGCTTACTGTATAACTGAAGAAAAAAGGATCAGTTGATTTTACCATACCTGCATCACTGCTATCCAGGGTAATAGCTCCGTTCATCTTATATCGGGTGAGATCAGTTTTGAACTGGTATTGTTCTGCAACAGATCTACCAGAGTATCCGGGTTCAAATGTAAAGTAACGACCCGTGAAATCAGGATAATCAATTATCCTGGCATTGTGAAATATCGGCCTGGTTTTATCAATCAACTGCACAGCGGTAGAAACGGCATAGTTCAATCCTGCTTCCGAATTGGCCCCCAATATTATTATATTCGGTGATTCCGGTGGCGAATAAATATAATAACCTTCCTTTTTTCCCTTAATTTCTTGTGTGGGAAGCTTACTTATAAAACGATTATAGAGGGCGGTTTTTCCAATGCTGATAATAAGTTTTGACATTTTAAGCTGCTCCGGAGATACATTCTCTGTGATTACATTTATTTCCTGATTCTTATCCAGGGTGTTGACAGTTAAGGCTTTTTTCAATATTCCGGCTTCTTCCTTCAATGATGCATCAGCATATACAATAACCGGCTGCTCATATGGATTCATCCCGGGTTTTGAAAAGATTACCGATTCAAGCCGGCTCACCTTTTTAGGAGTGGGAAGTACCATATCACGAATATGAAAAGCCGTATCTGTGTAATGAATCATTCTCTCTCCAACCGAAAAATTCTTATCCGTATATCTGAAAGTAACACTGTCAATCCATAATGTGCCAGTTCCTTTCAGTCCTATGAAAATTTTAACAAAATGCGCATCGGTAGGTATGTCTCCGTCCGGAAAAGGAAAGGAATGGCTTTTGCCTGTTATCCTGCACCAATCAAGGTTTTCCACCGATGTAAAATTCGCCAGGGAAAGTGATTTAAATGAACCATCGATCACCTGGTTTTCATGAGGATATTTAATTGCCGGTTTTATCAGATTCTTATTCCTGTCGTAATACCTTACACTGATGTCGACGCAATCAAACATTTTTATTCCCAACCGGGCCCTGTTCGGTATGATATGTTGCATACGGGCATAAAGTGAAAGACTATAGTTACCGGGAATTACCTTGATGTAATCGCTTAATATGCCTTCACCCTGCAGATCGGTTTCCAATGCTGATGTTCGCTCGATTTTAACCGCCCTGTAACCTGAAAATGCCTCATCCTCACTGAAAAGACTGTCAGCCAGAGTATCGACCCAATATACATGTTCCCCTGTTTGCTGCCAGCCGTCAATGGCAAATGATGTTTTGAGGCTGTCGAGTTTATAAAGCTTGCCGGTTTCAAATGACGGGTTTCTCAGGAGATTCCCCTTTTCAAACCGCTGAATTCTTAATCGGTATGGGATCGTCAGTGGCGCTTCAGTGGACCATAAATAGCGTTGTTCCTCAATATCGCTGTTTTTCCTGCATCCATCAATGACCAGCAAAAGAACAGCCAGCAGGTATAGAAGCGACCTGAATTTCATTAGCCGTAAATTTCCTTTTTCGCAGCTTTGAGTGTATTTTTCAACAATGAAACAACAGTCATAACCCCTACTCCACCCGGAACCGGCGTTATGAAACTGCATTTAGGAGCCACTTCATCAAATTTAACATCCCCGATAAGCTTCCATCCCGATTTGGTTTTATCTGAAGGAACCCGCGTAATGCCTACGTCAATTACAACGGCTCCTTCTTTAACCATATCGGCTCTTACAAATTCGGCTTTGCCAAGTGCCGCAATAATTATATCCGCCTGGCGGATTATATTGTCAAGGTTTTTTGTCCGGCTATGGCACATGGTTACCGTGGCATCGCCGGGATAGGCTTTAAGGGACATAAGTATACTTACAGGTTTCCCGACAATGTTACTCCTTCCTACCACGACGCAATTTTTACCGGATGTGGGTATGTTATAGCGTTCAATCAGGTCCATGATCCCTGCAGGAGTTGCAGAAACGAAACATGGAAGACCAAGAATCATACGGCCTACATTGACTGGATGAAAACCATCAACATCTTTTTTCGGATCAATGGCTTCAATTACCTTCTGCTCGGAAATATGTTTCGGAAGAGGCAGTTGCACAATGAAACCATCAATATCCGCATCATCATTCAATTTGTGAACGGTCTCAAGCAACTTTTCCTCGGTCACATCCTCTTCATAACGAATGAGGGTTGACTTAAAACCCACTTCAGCACAGGATTTGACCTTACCGGCCACATAAGTTTCACTTGCACCGTCATGGCCAACCAGCACTGCTGCAAGATGCGGTGTTTTGAGTCCCTGTTCTTTAAGTCTTATGACTTCGGCAGCAATTTCCGCTTTGATGTCGGATGCGATTTTTTTTCCGTCGATGAGTTGCATTGTGATAGGTGTTATTTATTTTCCGCGGAGTCCGGGCATATTGCCCATCATGCGCATCGGATTTTTATTTGTTGTGATCATCTTCATCAGTTTTCGTGTTTCATCGAACTGTTTCACCAGGCGGTTCACTTCCTGAATGCTGGTTCCGCTTCCGTCAGCAATTCTTTTCCGTCTGGTACCGTTAAGAATCTCAGGATTATTCCTTTCTACCTGTGTCATTGAATAAATGATGGCCTCAATTCCCTTAAAGGCATCATCATCCATATCCAGGTTTTTCAAAGCCTTTCCTACTCCTGGAATCATGCTGGCCAGTTCCTTTATATTTCCCATCTTTTTTATCTGCTGAATCTGGCTGAGAAAATCAGTAAAGGTGAACTGGTCTTTTGCAATTTTTTTCTGAATTTTCCGGGCTTCTTCCACATCAAACTGTTCCTGGGCTTTTTCCACAAGGGTCACAATATCCCCCATGCCCAGTATCCTGTCTGCCATACGTTGGGGATGGAACAGTTCTATTGACTCGAGTTTTTCCCCGGCACTTACGAATTTAATAGGCTTATCAACCACTGAGCGGATGGAAAGTGCGGCACCGCCACGGGTATCGCCATCAAGCTTTGTAAGAACCACTCCATCGAAATCGAGCCGGTTATTGAATTCCTTCGCTGTGTTCACAGCATCCTGACCGGTCATGGAATCAACAACAAACAGGATTTCCTGCGGATCCACATTTTTTTTCACCGATGCAATCTCGTTCATCATCTGCTCATCGATGGCCAGTCGTCCTGCCGTATCAATGATTACAAGATCATACCCAAGCCTTTTTGCTTCTTTAACACCGGCCAGCGCAATTTTAACCGGATCCTGGTTGCCTTCTTCAGTGTATACAGGAACAGAAACCTGCTGTCCCAATACTTTCAACTGTTCAATGGCAGCAGGACGATATACGTCACCGGCAATCATTATGGGGTTTTTGCCCCGCTTATGTTTAAGATGACTCGCCAGTTTAGCCGAGAAAGTGGTTTTACCGGAACCCTGGAGACCTGCAATCAGTATGACTGCAGGATTGCCCTTCATGTTGATGTCTTCGTTTGCACCGCCCATCAGGCTCGTGAGCTCATCATGAACGATTTTTACCATCATCTGCCCCGGCTTAACCGAAGTCAGAATCTTTTGTCCCAGCGCCTGTTGCTTAACATTATCGGTAAATGTCTTGGCAATCTTATAGTTTACATCGGCATCAAGAAGTGCACGCCGGATTTCTTTCAGCGTTTCAGCAACATTGATCTCGGTGATTCTTCCTTCACCTTTTAGTATCTTAAATGACCGTTCCAGCCGGTCGGATAAATTGTCGAACATCTGTTAAGTCTGTTAGGCTGTTAGACTATTAGGCTATTAGGCTATTAGGCAATTAGGCTAATAGTCTGTTAGTCTGTTAGTCTGTTAGTTAATATTAGTATTAATTATATTTTATATTTCTATTTCTTTTTTTTGAACCTCTGAACTTTAAACTTCTGAACTTCCAAATTTCCTAAGCCCCTAAGCCCCTAAAAAGCTAATTCGCTAAATTACTACATTCTCTCGGGCATTTCAATACCCAGCAATTCCATCGCTCTTTTTACGATGTCGGCAACAACTGCTGACAATACAAGCCGCATATCCCTGGTATCCCTGTTTTCCTCTTTAAGAATCGAATAATCATGGTAGAACTGGTTGTATTCCTTCACCAGGTCATATATAAAGTTTGCGATCAGCGAGGGATTGAATGTATCGCCTGCATCAACAACTATAGCCGGGAAATCATGAATGTACCTGAGTAGGCTCTTCTCCTTTGGATTCAGTTCAAGATCCGGTTTACAACTCACCGGAATTTCAAGACCCATTTCAGATGCTTTTCTGAAAACCGATCGTATTCTTGTATAGGTATATTGTATAAAGGGGCCTGTATTCCCATCAAAATCAATGGATTCCCTGGGATCAAAAAGCATATTCTTTACCGGGTCAACCTTCAGCATATAGTACTTCAGTGCACTCAGCCCGATCATTCTGAAAATATCTTCTTTTTCCGTTTCGTTAAGGCCCTCGAGTTTACCGAGTTCTTTCGACATTTCCCTTGCTGTGCCAGTCATTTCGTCCATCAGGTCATCCGCATCCACAACAGTTCCTTCACGCGATTTCATTTTACCCTCGGGAAGCTCTACCATGCCATACGAAAGGTGATACAGCGATTTGGCCCACGGGAAGCCAAGCATGTCAAGCACAATAGACAATACCTTAAAATGATAATTCTGTTCGTTTCCCACAACATAGACCATTCTGCCGGGTTTGTATTCCTGCTGGCGAACCTGTGCAGTTCCAATATCCTGGGTCATATAAACCGAAGTTCCGTCTGACCTGAGCAATACTTTTTCATCAAGTCCTTTATCCCTGAGATCAGCCCACACCGATCCATCGTCATGTTTTACAAAAACACCTTTTTCTAATCCGTCAAGAACGGCCTTTTTACCGTGAACCCAGGTTTCCGACTCATAATATATTTTATCAAAACTTACGCCGAGTCTCTTGTACGTTTCATTGAAGCCTTTATAAACCCAGTTGTTCATCATCTCCCATAACTCATGGACTTCTTTGTCGCCAGCCTCCCACTTTCTGAGCATTTCCTGGGCATCGAGTATCAGTGCGGCCTTCTTTTCGGCTTCTTCAGGTTTCATGCCTCCAGCAACAAGCTCACTGATCTGCTTTTTATATTCCTTATCAAATCTTACATAATAATCGCCAACCAGGTGGTCGCCCTTTTTGCCTGATGTTTCGGGAGTTTCGCCGTTACCCCACTTTTGCCAGGCCAGCATTGACTTGCAAATATGAATCCCCCTGTCGTTTACAAGGTTGGTTTTAAAAACACGTTTACCCGATGCGTGCAATATGTTGCTCACCGCATATCCAAGGAGGTTATTTCTTATATGGCCCAAATGCAGAGGCTTGTTGGTATTTGGGGAAGAATACTCCACCATGATCGAAGGAGAATTCTCCTGAACCGGTGAAAAACCAAAGCCGGGTTTAACACCCATTTCATTCAGAAAGTCAAGGTAGTACCTGCTGCTTACAACCATGTTCAGGAATCCTTTGACCACATTGAATTTTATAATCTCCTGGCAATGTTCGTTAATGTATGTGCCAATTTCAGAAGCTGTAATATCCGGTGACTTTTTAGATACCTTAAGCAAAGGAAAAACAACAAGCGTAATATCCCCTTCGAATTCTTTTCTTGTTTTTTGCAATTGAATTTGTGAAGAAAGGCAATCAGTACCATACAGATACAGAACGGCATTCTTTATTTGCGCAGATAATATATCTTCTATAACCAGCATTTTTATTATATTGTGGCACAAATATAAATTCATTTTTTAACTTTAAAATCAAAAAGAAAGCCATGGATATAAAAGACAAGGTATATTCAGTGATGCAAAAGGCAAACAAACCATTAAGAGCTGGTGAAATTGCTGAACTTGCAGCTGTGGATAAAAAAGAAGTTGAAAAAGCGATAAAGCAGCTGGCTAAGGAAGATAAGGCTTTCTCACCTGTCAGATGCTGCTGGCAAGCCAAATAATATAACCGGATGCCAGTTACAATTAAAGAAGTCCTGACAAAAAAGGAACTTCGGACTTTTATCTACCTGCCGGAAAAGATACATTCGAATCACAAGACCTGGGTATATCCTTTGTATTTTGATGAATGGGATTTTTACAATCCCGCCAAAAACCGTTTTTTCAGCGCTTGTGATACAATCCTCTGCCTTGCATACCGGAATGACGAGCCGGTAGGGCGCATTATGGGAATTATCAACCATAAATACAATAAAATTCATAACGAGAATTACGGACGCTTTTTTGCACTTGAGTGTTATAATGATGTTGAAATCGCTTCAGCGCTTATTACTAAAATTGAGGATTGGTGCAGAGAAAGGGGCATGGAAAAGGTAATCGGCCCATTCGGCTTTTCGGATAAAGATCCGCAGGGCTTTATGGTAGAAGGTTTTGATGAACCGGTAGTGATAGCCACGAATTACAGTCTTGATTACATGCCTGAACTGATGCAACAGTGCGGATATGTGAAAGATATCGACTGCGTAGATTACATTATTCCGGTGCCTAAAGAGATCCCTGTTTTTTACAAGTCAATTTATAAGCGTTCACTTGACAATAATAACTTCAAGCTCAAAGAATTCAAAAGCCGCATTACGTTAAGGCCATATATAAGGCCGGTTTTTGAGCTGATCAACCAGACCTATGCGCCCATCTATGGTTTTAGTCCTTTGTCGGACAAAGAAATCGATTATTTTGCAAACCGTTATATAGCCATTATCAATCCCCGGTTCGTTAAAATAATATATAATGAAAAGGATGAACTCATTGCCTTTGCCCTGGCAATGCCTGAAATAAGTATCGGGATACGAAAGGCCAAAGGAAAACTATTTCCTGCAGGATTCATTAAGATTGTCCGTGAATCATTCCGCACGAAATACCTGACCATGTTGTTAGGAGCTATTCGCGAAGATTACAGGAACAATGGCATTGACGCACTCCTGGGATTTAAAATGCTTGAATCGGCACAGAAACAGAAGTTCGAACTGATCGACAGCCACCTGGTCCTTGAAACCAATACGAAAATGAGGGCTGAATACGAAAAGCTGGGTGGCCAGGTAAAGAAAAGATACCGTATTTACGGAAAAATGCTTCAGAAATAAACAAGGGAAAGAATAACAACTGCCACGATCATATAGACCAGCGTGAGTGGCAGTCCTATTTTCATAAAATCCCTGAATGAATACCCGCCGGGACCATAAACCATGAGGTTGGTTACGTAGCCATGAGGTGTCATAAAAGTGCAGGCCGAAGCATATGCCACTGCAAGCACAAAGGGTGTTCCGGTTACGTCGAGTAACTGTGCAACTGTAAGTGCTATGGGGAAAACGATCGCTACAGCGGCCTTTGTTGTAATATACGCTGCCAGTAATGCAGTAATGGCATAAATTCCGAGAAGAACACCTATTTTACCGAAAGGCAGAAAGGCTGAAATCACAAGGTTGGCAACAAGATCGGCAGCACCCGATTTTATCATGGCCGTTCCCAGGGCAAGAGACATTACAATTACAAGCGCGAGGTTATAATCGATAGTGTTGGGAATTTCCTTGGGATTGGTGACTTTGAGCAGCATGGATATCAGGATCATGATGATCAGTCCCATGAACAGTGAGATCACATTCAGGGCAGCCAGGGTTATCACACCGGTTATTCCCCCTAAAAGGATAAGGGTTTTATACCATTCAAGGTTGAGATATTCAGTTACCCTTGTGATGAAATAGAAATCAAATGAATCTTTTGAACGGCTCAGAAAATTCTCTCCTGCAAACAAGAGCAGTACATCGCCGGCTTTAAGCACCACCCCGCCCGGTTTGCCTTCTATGCGTTCACCATTCCTGTGAACAGCTATAATTGCAGCGTCATACTTGCCCCTGAAATCTGAATCACGGACTGATTTATTGATAAGAGATGAATTCTGCGAAACAACTACCTCGTTAACATTGGCACGACTGAGACGGCTCAGCATACCGACTTCAGGAAGTACCAAACCCGATTTGGCGCTCAGAAGGTCGGCTATATTGTGCGTTTCACCTTTGAAAACAAGTACATCGCCCTGGTCGAGGATCACATCACCGGGTACCTCTATTATTGTAATTGATTTCCTGATAACTGCCGTAAGAGCGAGTCCTTTTATGTCAAGTAAACCCGACTCATTCACTGATTTGCCAATCAGATGGGAACGAACCTTTACTTTAGCTTCAACCACATATTCTCTCCCTGAAGTAAGGTCATCCTCATAGGTTTTGCGTGAAGGCAATAGTTTGTTGCCAAATAAAACAAGATAAAGCCAACCCAGGATCATCATCGGTATTCCAACCCATGCAAATTCAAAAAGATTAAGGGCTTTCAGACCCGGCATGATCTTCTGGTCAATAACCATGCTGTTCACAATCAGGTTTGTTGACGTACCGATCAAAGTAGCCGATCCACCCAGGATTGAAGCATATGATAATGGAATCAGAAATTTGGAAGGAGCAAAGTTATTTCTGCGTGTCCAGCTGTTCACATAAGGCATCATGACAGCCACAAGCGGGGTGTTGTTCAGAAACATTGAAAAACCGGAAACCGCGAGCACCATGCGACCTATAAAACCCCTGTAGGTCCTTACTTTCCTGAACAAACGATCAAATGAAAATTCAATGATATCCGTTTTTTTAATCACATCGCTGAAGAGGAGCATAAGGATTACCACCGCCACCTGTTCATTTCCGAAACCACTTATAATTTCGGAAGGTGTAAGCACTCCAAAAATGCCCAGCGTTATAACTCCTACCAGAAAAGTAAATGAAGTACCCAGTAAATTCCAATATAAAGAAATCAGAATAAACAATAGCACTACAAATACCAATACAAGGTCAAATGTGATCATGTTTTGACTTAAGTGTGCGAAAGTATAAAATTAAAGCTATTTTGAAAACATGCTGAAACAAGCGGTGTTAATTATCCATTGCCTAAAGACATAAATTTTTAAGGAAATATATTTTATATTTGATCGGTAACCTATTATAAATTAATTCATGAGTCAACTTAACGCCCTTCAACCGGAATCAGTGTGGAAATATTTCGATGAAATAACCAAAATTCCCCGTCCTTCAGGCAAAGAAGAAAAAATGATTGAATATGTGACAGGATTTGCCACAAAGCATAATCTTGAATACAAAAAAGATGATCTTGGGAATGTAGTGATCAAAAAACCAGCCTCACCCGGTTTTGAAAACCGTTCATCGGTTTGCCTGCAGAGCCATCTCGATATGGTATGCGAGAAAAACAGCGACAGCAACCATAATTTTGAAACAGACCCGATTGAAACACTGGTTGACGGTGACTGGCTTAAGGCAAACGGCACAACACTGGGTGCTGACAACGGCATAGGAATTGCCGCCCAGCTTGCTTTACTTTCTGATGACTCTATTCAGCACGGACCGGTTGAATGCCTTTTCACTATAGACGAAGAAAGAGGACTTAACGGCGCCAAGGGATTATCTGAAGGTTTTATTACTAGTAAAATTTTAATAAACCTCGACTCAGAGGATGAAGGCGAACTTTTTATCGGGTGCGCGGGTGGAATGAATACAATAGCCACCATTAAATATAATGTAAGAAGAACACCTGAGAAGTCGGTTGCTTTTAAAATCCAGGTTTCCGGACTTCAGGGTGGCCATTCGGGAACCGATATCCATAAAAACAGGGGAAATTCGATTAAAATTCTGAACCAGTTCCTGTGGGAGTCAAGGAACAGGTTCGGCGCAAGGCTTTCGGTTTTTGAAGGTGGCAACCTCCGGAACGCCATACCCCGTGAAGCCTATGCGGTTATTACCGTTCCTGAGGATTATAAAGATGTTTTTACCGGATATTTCCATGATTATGGACGGATTCTGAAAAGGGAATACATGGTTGATGAGCCAAACATTAAGATCACAATGGATCCGGCTATACTTCCCGAAAAAGTGCTGAAGAAAAAAGTAATGGAGAAACTTCTTAACTCGCTTTATGCTTGTCCTCACGGAGTGGTTTCATGGAGCAGGGTAATGGAAAATCTGGTTGAAACATCAACCAACCTGGCTTCTGTTAAATTCGAAGGAATGAACCGGATTGTCATCGGCACGAGTCAGCGTAGTTCGGTTAATTCTGCCCGTATGCAAATCGCCAATACAGTGAGAAGTACTTTTAAACTGGCCGGTGCACAGGTTGAACAAACTGACGGATACCCCGGATGGAACCCCAATCCTGATTCAGCAATTCTTAAAATAACTGAAACCAGTTATAAAAAGCTATTCAATGTAAATCCGGCAGTAAAAGCTATTCATGCCGGTCTGGAATGCGGTTTGTTCCTTGAAAAATATCCTTACCTGGATATGATTTCATTTGGTCCGACCATTGTAGATCCTCATTCGCCTTCAGAAAGAATAAGTATTTCAACAACCGAAAAGTTCTGGCTGTTGCTGCTTGATGTGCTGAAGAATGTTAAAACGGAAAATTAATCTGCAGGTTCAAAGTCAGCTTTGGTGACACCGCAAACCGGACAGATCCAGTCGTCAGGTATTTCCTCAAAAAGGGTTCCGGGCATCACTCCGCCATCAGGATCACCTTCGAGAGGATCGTAAATGTAGCCACAGATTGTGCATTTATATTTTTTCATACTATTCACCGGTTCTCAATAGATACAAAAGTATAATTTTACAGAATATTTCAATTTGCTAAATTTTAAAAGATGAACGTAAAAAACTTAAGAGGGTATTTGCTGATTTTAGGATTGCTTTCTTTTTCAATGAGTTACTGCCAGGAGACTATTAGAGTTCATAAAGAGGACATGCCTAAAAATATCATACTCTTTATTGGCGACGGAATGGGTCTGGCCCAGATACAATCGGGGTTAACGGTAAATTACGGAAGACTGAACCTTCTTTCTTTCCGAAACATAGGTTTCAGTAAAACACAACCCGCCTTTGGTTATATTACCGACTCCGGAGCAGGAGCCACCGCATTGTCGACCGGTGTTAAAACATACAACGGTGCAATTGGTGTGGGACCGGATTCTGCATCGCTTAAAACAATTCTTGAATATGCCGAGCAAGCGGGACTTTCAACTGGTCTTGTTTCCACAAGCGCCATTACACATGCAACTCCTGCTTCATTCATTGCACACAGCAATTCAAGAAATGATTACGAGGGAATTGCCGCTGATTTCCTTAAAACAGATATTGATGTGTTTATTGGCGGAGGCAGAAATAATTTTACGCTAAGGAAAGATAAACGGAATCTTGTGCAGGAACTGCGTGATAAAGGCTACCAGGTTATGTTTTCAATGGACAGTATCCGGGGAGTCAGACAGGGAAAGCTTGCCGGATTAACAGCACCTGACCACAATCCGTCGATTCTGCAAGGCCGCAACCGCGAAATGCTTATAACGGCCACTCAAACAGCGATTAATCTTTTGAGCAAAAATAAAAAAGGATTTTTCCTGATGGTGGAAGGGTCGGAAATTGATTTCGGAGGACATGCCAACAATACTGATTTTGTTGCCCAGGAGGTCATTGATTTTGACAGGGCAATCGGGGCTGCCCTTGATTATGCCCGTTTGTATCAGAACACTCTTATTATTGTCACTGCCGATCATGAAACCGGAGGTATGGCTTTAACCGGAGGCAGCTTTAAAGAAGGAAAGGTTTCTGCAAAATTTGCCCTCACCGATCATACCGGAGTTATGGTACCTGTATTTGCATATGGTCCGGGATCAAGGTTATTTCAGGGTTTCCAGGAGAACACTGAAATATTTGATAAAATGAAACTTCTGTTTGGCTTCTGAATAATAAAGAACAATAGGCCATACTGAATGTTACACCTGATGTAGTATTATATAAGCCTATGAAAACTATGCTGCTGACCGGATTGATTTTAATTACTTTGTCGTGCATTCCAAGGGAAGATCCTCCCCAGAGGAATCCGGAGCTGCTTACCGAAAAAGTGCTGCCATCGGTACTCGATGAAAACTCGGGAATGACTTCATTCGGCGATCTCATATGGTTTATAAACGACAGTGGAAATGACTCGGCCATGTATGGTTACAGCACACAGGATAACGAGGTAAAAAGAACTGTCCATATCCACAGCGCCCATAATACCGACTGGGAGGATATCACTCAAAACAATCAGTATGTATTTATCGGTGATTTTGGAAACAATGCAGCAGGAAACCGTACTGATCTTCGAATTTATATAATCCGTAAGGATGATGTCATTGCAAACGATACTGTGGAGCCGGAAGGGGTAATCAATTTTTCATATGAAGATCAATCCGATTTTTCGGCCCAGGGAAATAATAACACCAATTTCGACTGCGAAGGATTTATAGCAACTGAAAGTACGATTGTCCTTTTCAGCAAGGACTGGATCGATAATAAAACCCGGTTATACACTCTTTCCATCGCACCCGGGTTACAGACGGCTATGCTCAAGAAAGAATGGAATGTAGGAGCATTGGTTACTTCTGCCTGCTATTCAGGATCTGCAGGTGATCTTTACCTGGCCGGCTATACCGAAAGTCTGACCCCGGTTATATGGCAATTCACCGGCTTTAATACGGAAACACTGAATTTTGACCATGTATCACGAACCGATTTCGATATGCTTTTCACTCAAACGGAAGGCATAATGATATTGAACGGACAAATATATGTTTCTTCGGAAGCATTTACCCTGATACAACCCGGAACTCCGGCTTCGCTGTTCAGGCTTGACAGGGGCAACTAATTCAGTTTTGACGGATTCAGAGTAAACGTTATCGTAGTCCCTGAACCTTTTTCACTGTTTGCTTTAATTCGGCCATTGTTCTTTTCGATAAACTCCTTGCAAATAATCAGTCCAAGTCCTGTTCCCGATTCACCCATTGTACCGGCCGTTGAATAATAGGTATCAATCCTGAACAGCTTATTCAGGCTTTCACGGTCCATCCCGATTCCATTATCGCTCACATTCACTTCAACAAGCTCTTTATTCGGCTTCACTGAAATGACAATCTCACCGCTCGGGTTTGAGAACTTTATGGCATTGCTTACAAGATTTCTCAAAACCGTGTTTATCATATTTTTGTCAGCATGAACATGAATTTCCTCTGAGACTTCGTTTTTAAGAATGATGCCCTTTTTTAAAGCCATGCCACAGTTAAGATCAACGACAGTCTGAGCAATTTCGCCAAGATCAAAGTTCTCCGGCTTGAAATTTATATTGTCGGTTTGGGTTCTTGCCCATTCCAGCAGGTTTTCAAGAAGGTTAAAAGCAGTGTGTGAGGAAACACTGATTAGTTCAAGAACACTCAGTTTATGCTGATTATCCATTTCATAATAATCATGCCTGAGCAATTCACTGAATCCTATGATGGCATTGAAGGGATTCCGGAGATCGTGGGCAATGATCGAGAAAAATTTGTCCTTTGTACGATTCAGCCGTTCGAGCTCGGCATTGATCATGAGCAGGTTTTGCGTTTGTTCGGCAAGCTCTTCCGACTGAATTAATATCTCTTTTTGCCTGTTTTCGAGCAGGCGGTTGGTTTCCTGAAGATCCTCAGACTTCTTCCGCAACTGGTTTTCAATGTTTTTCAATTTTGAAATATCACGGCATATTCCTGCCAGTCCTATTATGGTTCCATCATCATTTCTGACCGGAACCTTTGTTGTTGCCCGAATAATACGATTTCCATATTCATCCAGGGCATTCTCTTCGAAATTGATCATCGGAAGGCCGGTATCCATGATCTTCTGCTCGTCAGCATAAAATGCCGAGGCCATATTTTCAGAATAGAAATCAAAATCGGTTTTACCGATAAGGTTTTCAGGTGTTGTGCCCATTACCATAGCCACTTTGGCGTTTGCCAGGGTAAACCTGCTTTGCCGGTCTTTGATAAAAATCAGGTCAGGAATAGTATCCACAAGGGTTCGGAGCTGCTTCCTCTCATTCTGAACTGAAACCAGAGCTTCATGATCTTTATTCTTTGTGTTGCGACGGTAGTACGATGCAACTAAATAAACAATCAAGGCCAGAATGGCTGAAAAAACAATTCCTGCTAAAAAATAGAAAGCCTTGATCACGACCGTAATAGAGTAATGTCAGGTAAATAAAGTAAAAATGTGTGCCCGGATTGTACGTAAAAAAAGCCTTTCAGGTTAAGATTTAAACAGCCAATTTGACCTTTTCATGCATAAGGTTTAATTATATTTAGAAAAAAAATAATGGAGCCTGGGGTAAAAAGAAAGTTGTATCTGATTCCTTCAACGCTGGGTGATTCAGATATCGATAAAGTAATTCCGGTTTATAACCGCGGAATCATCCGCGGATTAACCCATTTTGTGGCAGAAGAAGAAAAAACGGTGAGGCGTTTTCTGATCCGTTGCGGCTATCAGAATATTCAGCAGGCTGCTTTTTATTTATTGAATGAACACACTCCTCCCCGCGACATTCCTTTTATTTTTTCGGATTCAGGTTCAGCTGACCTTGGTTTGATTTCTGAAGCCGGGTTACCGGGTGTGGCAGATCCTGGAAATATGCTTGTTTCAGAAGCCTTCAGATTAGGTATGGAAGTTATTCCGCTTTCAGGCCCCTCTTCGCTTATGCTTGCCCTTATGGCATCCGGCCTCAATGGTCAGCAATTTGCCTTTAACGGATATCTTCCACAGAAACCAAATGAAAGAATCGCCAGGATCAGGCATTTTGAGAAAAGATCGGCAGCTGAAAACCAATCGCAAATTTTCATTGAAGCCCCTTATCGCAATAATCACCTGGTGGAATCATTACTCAGCACCCTTAGACATGAAACCAGACTTTGCATAGCGGTGAATCTGACCCTTGAAAATGAATGGATCCGCACAAAGACAATCGGTGAGTGGATTAAACAACCCCCCGGAGATTTAAAAAAACTGCCGGCCGTATTTATTTTCCTGGCTTAGTTATTGTCCCTGCTTGATATCCACGACTTCAATATCATAGATAAGACTTTGGTAAACAGGCACTACAGTGTAATTCTGAGTTGGATATACATATCCTGTTTTGCCGTAAGCCATTGAATTTCCAATCGCAATGGAAACCTTACTGTGGTTTTGGAATCGGATTGAATCAAAAGCTACCTTTAAACCGTTTGGAAACAGCATCATATTGGTAGGGGTTCTCATCCCGGGTTTATATCTCGATATTCCTTTTTCGGCATTCGAATCAAAAACACGATTTGCCACTATGGTGCTCCCATAGGCATCCACGATCCGTCCTGTATAATTAAAATAAATCGAATCCCCGCTGCCGAAAGAATCGATTGCTGTTGAAGCTTCTGTGATCTTATACCAGAGCGTGGTATCACCAATTTGCGTTCCCTCACTATAATTTTCCTGAACATAAAGATACATTGTAGAATCATCAAAAGCTTCAGGGTCTTTTATGACTTTAAGCAATTCAAGCTCATAAACAAGAGGCTTATAATCGTAGTTAGCCTTATCTGATGGCAGTATTACGGTAGCTTTGCCGCCTTCCTTCATAAGCGAAAGCGCTTCGTTGATGCCCGGCATACTGTAACCGTACATCATTTTAATTGGTCCGTATAAATAATATTTGAAAATACCCGAGAGAGGCCAGTCGGCTTTTAACGAATCGTAGCTGGTCTCACGGATCACACCATCCTCAAGATACCTTCCGACATAATTAATAACCACATAATTGTCTTTTCCAGGAGTCACGCCGGTTCCGGCCTTATTCTCAATAAAATAAATACCTCCTTCTGTTTTTTTATCCTCAGTAATATTATGATCAGCCAGGTATTTACTGATTATCTTTTTCTCGTTATTTTCGAGATCTTCAATATCGTTTTTAACACAACCTGATGCCAGCACTATGAATGCTGAAACAAAGAAAGGGAGCAGCTGAATTTTTCTCATAGCAGAAAGAATTAATCGTTGTGAACCGGATCAGCTAATGCTGATTTGTTTAACGGCGAAGATACCTTTAAAATTTCAACCTCAAAAATGAGAGATGTGAATGGCGGTATCAACTGATTGGATGATCCCTCATTCCCGAATGCAAGCTGTGAGGGCAAAATAAACAGGCTTTTCTCACCTTCGCTCATCATTCCGATAGCCTGCTCCAGTCCTTCAATTACCTGCCACTCGGTACCATAAACAAACTGAAAGGGCTGTCCGCGCTTTACGGTAGAATCAAAAAACCTGCCATTGAGAAATTTCCCTTCATAATTAACGGTAACCGTATCCCCTTTTTCAACCTTAATACCATTGCCCTTTATGAGATTAAGGTAATACATACCGCCTGGCAAAGGACTCACATTCAGCTTTTCCTGGTCAATAAACTGGGTGAGGATTACTTTTTCATATTCACCAAAATCCTGAATCCATGAAAGAAAGGCCTGTTTCTCGCGGGTGTAGTCTTCTTCAGTTTGTATGTCGATCATATCAACCTTTACCTTTACGGGATCATCTGTTTTAATAAAACGTGGTAAAGGACTGTGAAGTGTGTTTTCGAAAAATTTAGCGGCCGAAAGAATAAAAACAGCACTTTCTTCAGGGGATAGTAAGGTAAAACATTCATCAATAGCACCTTCATAAGCAGGTTCTTTTACCTGGAATTTTCTTTTTCCGTCGAAGAATGCGGAATCGTTCATCGTCAGGTAGGTAAGATTTACGGTTATATAGTCGCCCGGTTTAGCTTTAACTGAATCCTCATCTCCAATAGCCGTGAGTTTATAGTATATACCATGCGATGCTTTCTTATAACCCGGGTATCGGGCAAAATGATCACATGAAACAACTGAAAATAAGAGAATCAGAAAGAATATTTCATGAAGCTGCCTGTGCATCTGCCTTTATGATTTTTAGATGATATACAATTATGGAACGAGCCGGAATTTTATCACCGTCTCCCTGGAATCCGAATGCCAGGTGCGGAGGAAGAATAAGGACGGCTTCGCTGCCTTTTTGCAGGAGCCTGACGCCTTCATCAAGGCCTGATTCCACTTCCCCTTTACCAACTGTAAATTGTTTATTTCCGAGCGAATCCGAACTGTAACAACGAGTTCCGTCAAGAAGCCTGACATCATATTCAAGCGTCACTGTCATTCCATCCTTAACCGGTTCGCCGGTTCCTTTTTTAGTAATTCCATACCACAATCCCGTTTCAGATTCCTGAAGGGATAGATTATGCTGCCTCATATAATCAGTGATTTTTTGCTTGTCTTTTTGTACAAGCATCCTGTTCACTTCAACCATGGCGTTCTGTGTTTCCCTTACCTCTTTTTCCGTAATCTGCCTTTCCGGCTGACGGGAACAACTGCCCGTGACCAGGGCAACAGTCAGAAGGAATAAAACATTAATCCTCATCACGGTTCAATTTATCGCGATAACGGGGCAATAAATCCTTAAATTGTTTTAAGGCTTCGTCAAGAGAGCAATATGCCTCCCCACCTGAAGCATTTTTATGCCCTCCGCCATGAAAATGATCTCTTGAGAATTCATTAACAGGAAATGTACCCTTCGAACGGAATGAAAGTTTTATATGATCATCCTTTTCAAGGAACAGGGCCGAGAAGCAAACTCCTTTTATCGACAGGGGATAATTAACAAATCCTTCACTGTCGCCCACTTCGAAGTGGTATTTTTTCATATCAGCTTTTGAAATTGAAATGATACCTGTTTTGAATTCAGGAAAAACTTCAAGTTTCTCATTCAGGCTGAAACCAAGCAGGCGCATTCGGTGTTCCGAATAATTATCGTATACAAAGGAATAGATCTCATCTTTGTTGATTCCGTAATCCAGCAGATCAGCCACAGTTTCCCACGTTTTCCGGTTAGAGGAATTATAGCTGAAGCATCCTGTATCGGTCATAATGCCTGTGAAAAGGCAAGCCGATATTTCAGCGTCCATCTGATTTTTAAAGGCTGCTTCATGAATAAACCGGTATACCAGTTCTGCAGTTGAGCTGGCGGAAGGATCGGACAGCATACAATCCACTTTCATTGTGGGTGCGGGATGATGGTCAATGAGCACCCTGAAGGCTGCTGAGGATTCAAATACATCGCGAAGGTCACGGAATCTTTTGATTTCATTGAAATCAATGGCGAAGATCATTTCAGCATTCTTCAATATGCCAACCACCCTGTCATGTTCATGTTTAAGGATAACGATTTTATCTGAACCCGGCATCCATTTAAGAAATTCAGGGTAGTCGTTGGGAGAAATCACATCACAGTTGTGCCCCATTTTTGTGAACAGCCGGTTCAGGGCAAGTGCAGAACCCAATGTATCGCCGTCGGGATTAAGATGACAAAGAATGGCTATTTTTTTTGCCTGACTTTTAAGTAACTTAACAGTTTGGCTTATATTCTGCCAGATGATTTGACCTTCAGAATTATTCATGCATGATTCGAAAACGCAGTGTTTTTAAAAGGTCAAATTTAATTAAGTTCTTATCTCAATGGCTGATTTGTGTAATCAAGTTTTTAATTAATTTTATTTATATTCGCCCATACACCAATAAAAATCAAGATTATGGCCGGAACAAAGACCTTTTTCATAATCAAGCCGGGGGCTGTAAGTCATGAATATATAGGACCCATTCTTGCCAAGATCAATGCCGCCGGTTTTCATTTTTCGGCATTGAAGCTTACCATGCTGGACCGGTATCATGCTGAACATTTTTACGCGGTTCATAAACAGAAGCCGTTTTTCGAAAGTCTTGTAACTTTTATGACTTCCGGCCCTGTCGTTGTGGGAATACTTGAGAAGGAAAATGCTGTGGCTGATTACAGGAAACTGATGGGTGCCACTGATCCTGCAAAGGCTGAAGAAGGAACCATACGAAAACTTTTTGCTGAAAACATTGAACGCAATGCGGTTCATGGATCTGACAGCGACGAAAATGCCGATATTGAATGCGATTTCTTTTTTGCAAAGGGAGAGCGATTTTCAAAATTCGAGGAGTGAAAAATTAAAAATAACTATATGGCCGAAAATAAAAAATTTATTCCGTTTGTATCACCTGATACCAGTATGAAGGAGTTTTCAGTGAGGGCACTGATCATCGGACTTGTCATGGCTGTTGTGTTGGGAGCCGCCAATGCCTACCTGGGCCTGAAGGCGGGAATGACAATTGCTGCAACGTATCCTGCAGCGGTGATTGGTATGGCAATTCTGAAAGCCATGAGAGGATCGATTCTTGAAGAGAACTTCGCCCGTACCGTAGGTTCAATAGGTGAGTCGGTTGCTGCCGGAGCTATTTTCACACTTCCGGCATTTTTTGTATCCGGAATCTGGGATCCTTTCTTTACTCCCGGCCATTATGTGGCATCCACCCTCATTCTCATCGCAGGTGGCGTGCTGGGTATCATGTTTGTTGCCCTTTTACGGCGTGTGATGGTTGAAGATACCGAATTGCCCTTTCCCGAATCGGTTGCAGCCGCTGAAATTCATAAGGCAGGCCAGTCGACAGGCAACAATTCAAAGTTTCTTTTCGCCGCCATGGCTATGGGAGGGCTTGTTAAATTACTCGGAGAAATCAAGCTGTTCCCTGTTTACTGGGAAAAGTTCTTCCTTTTTGTCAAACAAACTGTTACAGGTACCAAATTTACAGGCCAGGGCGGTATGATGCTCGGAAGTCCCGGAATTAGTCCCGCTTACATTGGCGTTGGCTATATTATTGGTCCGCGTCTGGGTTCTTTGAACTTCAGTGGGGGTGTTCTTGCGTGGGGCTTGCTTACACCCATGATCCTGTATTTCCTGGCTCCCTCATTCGATCTGAATGCCATGGCTGCTTCGGTGATGGCTTCAAATCCTTCCCTCACACCCGATGCTGCCATGCATAAAGTGTGGACTGACACCTTCTATTCCATTTGGCGTTATGTTGTCCGCCCCATAGCTATCGGCGGAATGCTTGTCAGCGCAGTATTCACCTTGTGGAGAATGAGAAAAAGCCTCACAGCAGGTATTGCCAGATCAGTTAGCGATGTGAAAAAGGCCGCTGCCGGTCAGCAGGTTGACATTCCGCGGAATGAAAAAGATATTCCCTTCAACCGCATAATGATCGGTATTTTTTCAGTTGCCGTGCTTACTTTCCTCATCACCTTTTATATATTCCATACAAGCGCATTGGTTGCCCTTGTTGCCGCCACTGTAATGATTATCCTTGCCTTCTTTTTCGCAGCCGTATCGGGTTACCTTGTAGGTATCATGGGCTCAAGCAATAACCCCATATCAGGACTTACCCTTACCGCTCTTGTGGTTACCGCATTGCTTATGGTTGCCCTTGGCGTAACCGGAACTGAAGGCGTCGCATCGGTTCTTGGAGTGGCAGCCATAGTATGCGTTTCAGCTGCTGTGGCCGGTGAAATGTTGCAGGACCTTAAAGCCGGGCATATCCTGGGTGGAACACCCTGGCGAATGCAGGTTGGTGATATCATAGGCGTTGTACTGGCCGGCCTTGTAATGTTCGGCGTCCTGGTTTTCCTCAATGACGGTGACATTGCAAAAGGCATCCGTGAAGGGTATGACGGCGGTTTTGGAAGTAAAAACCTCTCTGCCCCACAGGCCAGTCTAATGGCTATATTATCAAAGGGTATTGTTAGCGGACAAATGGCATGGCCTTTAATTATTGCCGGTATGCTTATGGGAGTAGCATTCATTATGATGCAGGTTAAAAGCCCCATGCTGGTTTGCGTAGGTATGTACCTTCCGTTGGAAACCACGTTTGCCATTTTCCTTGGCGGACTTTTTAAAGGTCTTGTTGACAATATCAGTGAGAAACGAAAATTCTCAGCTGCTCAGAAAATCAATTCGGAAAACACCGGGGTATTGCTGGCCTCAGGATTAATAGCAGGCGAAGCACTGATGGGACTTGTAATCGCCATTTTCGCTGTCGGGAATATTTTCCTTTACGATATAGTTTCAATTTTCAAGCATCCTCCTTTCATTATAAGTATACTTGTGTTGGCTGTGATAGCTGTTGTACTTGTAAGAATTCCCCTGAGGAATGCCGGAAAAGCTGATGCACCCGTACCGCCGGGCGCTGTAATGTAGTATTGTAATGGCCCGAGATCCGCGGAATTTTCTGGATATGGTTCCTGTCCGGAATATAACTGAATTCACCAGGGATGGGGATGAAATAACATTGCTTCTTCCTAAGTTCAAAAGTGCCTGGATGCGTAAATGGCTGATACCGCCGCGCAGGTCGGCCCACATCAAAATTCACCTTGATACAATGGGAAGCAAGGTATGGGATTTGATTGATGGCATACGGAACACGGGAGAGATCTGTGAACGGATGAATCCAGGTTCCGCTGAACCGGCAGAACCGATGGAAAAAAGAGTCACTGAATTCCTAAGGCAGCTTTATAAAAACAGATTTATTCTTTTTAAATAACATTAAAAACCTTTTCAAATGTTTAAAGGACATCCAAGGGGATTGCTGATTGCATCCCTTGCCAATATGGGCGAAAGATTTGGTTTCTACACCATGTATGCTATTTTCACCTTGTTCCTTCAGGCAAAATATGGCTATGATTCCAGTAAAACAGGGTTCATATGGGCAAGCTTCCTGTTTGGTGTTTATTTCCTGCCCCTTTTGGGAGGTTTTATTGCGGATAAACTCCTGGGATACGGGAAAACAATAACAGTGGGAATTTTTGTTATGTTTTTCGGCTATTTGCTACTTGCCATGCCGCTGAAGGGAGATACAAGCCTGTGGCTGGTGATCGGTGCACTGTTCACAGTGGCTCTCGGCACCGGACTTTTCAAGGGCAATCTTCAGGCACTTGTCGGCAATATGTACGATGATCCGAAATACAGCGACAAACGCGATTCGGCTTTCACCATTTTCTATATGTGCATCAATATTGGCGCCATGTTTGCTCCAACGGCTGCAGAAGCGGTGAACAATTACGTACTTAAAGCGGCTCATTATACATATGACTCAAGGATTCCCGCACTTGCCCACAAATTCCTGGAGAGCAAGCTCGGCAATATTACTGAATACCTGAACATAGCCAGACTGCAGGATGCAAATGTTACAGCTGAAACACTCGGGAGCTTTTCGCAAAACTATATTGATGCACTGAGTAAATCGTATCATTATGCCTTCGGTGTTGCATGTATAAGTCTCATTATTTCAATCATTATATTCCTAGGCTTTAAGAAGTTTTACAGTTATGCAGATAAGACCGAAAAACAAAAAGCCATGGCCGACAAAACGGCTGTTATAGAACTTTCTCCTGAAGAAACGAAAAGGCGTGTTTTTGCCCTTTTCATGGTATTTTTTGTAGTGATTTTCTTCTGGATGTCTTTTCATCAGAACGGTTTAACAATGACACTTTTTGCCCGTGATTATACCGTTCCATCAGTCGGAAGATTCACTAACCTGTGGTTTGACCTTTTCGGTTTATTGCCGATTTTGTTGTCTGTCATCGGTCTCGTATTTGCCCTGGGTAAAAAGAACCAGGTAAAAACAAGGCTATTAGGTTTTGGTGCCTTTGTTCTGTTCGGACTTTTGGCGTATTGGCGTTACAGGGGATACGGAGAATCCAATCCCTTCACTCCCCAGAAGTTCCAGCATTTTAACCCATTTTTCATTGTGGCACTGGGACAGATTGTTTTGGGTATCTACGCATGGCTGCGGCTAAAAGGCAAGGAACCTTCGTCACCCCGAAAAATAGGATATGGCATGATCATTACAGCCATAGCTTTCAGCCTGCTCATTATTGCTTCACTGAATTTACCGTCGCCGAAATCAATCGGCGGTGAAGTTTCACATACACTGGTCTCGCCATACTGGCTGATATCCACTTATTTTATGCTCACCATTGCTGAATTGTTCCTGAGTCCTATCGGCATCTCCTTCGTATCGAGGGTTGCTCCGCCTAAATATAAGGGACTGGCACAGGGTGGATGGTTTGCTGCCACTTCAGTGGGTAACCTGCTTGTAGGATTGATGGGCTATTTCTGGGACAAGGTTTCCCTGAGCGTGTTCTGGTCGATTCTCGTATTTTGCTGCCTGCTATCGGCCTCATTTATATTCATTATCATAAAGAGGCTGGAAAAAGCAAGTGAGACGGCGTAGGTAAAACGCCCCGTCATTGCGAGGAGCCAGATAATCAATGATTATAGTAAAAACATAAAGCGACGAAGCAATCTGCCCGAACTGGCAGGGCTTTCCCAAGAGATTGTTTTCAATATTATACTTATTGATTCAGGCTCTTCTAATGGCTAAGTTCTTCCTGTGCGGGCAGATTGCTTCGTCGCTATCCATTCTGCTATAATCATATATAGTCACGCTCCTCGCAATGACGAACGTACGCTCCTCGCAATGACGATTTCTCAATGCCCTTCATTCCCTTCCGGAACTCTTATCCTGTCGCCGGCGTCTTTGGCCACTTCGCGGTACCATGCCTCGTCATAACCGGGTTGTTCGAGTTTCGGGTTTTTCTGTCCGGCAACTTTTGTCTTCACATTGCCATCCATGTACCGGGTAAAAAGAAAGGCATACAGATCTTTCCATTCTGCAACGGTTTTCTGTCCTGCGTTTACCGAATAATCAGTAATCAGTTTTATAGCTTTTTCAGGATTCTTTTTGTAAAGAGCAGCAGCCTCCTGGTCGATCTTTGCAGTTTCGGCCATATAGCCGTTCTCAAGTTTTTTCTGGCGTTCCTGGATATAAGGTAACATATAATTATACCTTGTATAAGCCAGGTTTGAGACCTGGTTGAATACCCAGAACGCAGCATCGGGTGAAAAATCCATCATATCGCCATTTCCGACTGCAAAAGCAGGAGGAACAGATGTCATACCACAATACATCGGGGAATATACCGTACTGTATGTATCGTCAACTCCAAACCATAAAATTCCGCCTACAGGATCGGGCAAAAACGCACGTGACTGGGCTATAAACGAGAAACCAGTCTGTTGTGTTGAAATGGCCCTTTCATTCAGGTAAGTCTTACCATCCACTTTCCAGGTCATGGGTCTCCATCTTACAATTGACTTATTGGGACCGGCACCGATATCCTGAGTCATATCAAGAGGTGTTCCCTGGTAGTAATCGCGCATCATGTTCATCACGTCCTCAGGACCAAGCTTACGATTAGCCTTAACCCATAAGGGCATCCTGTGTTTCAGGTTTTCTCCTTTAACATAGTCGGTATACTCGTCCATGCCATCAGCAACCTTTCTGAAACCTGTCCAAACCCTGGCATCACAGAAACGGGCACCGTCAAATGTAACCGGGGCATAGGCATCTGAAAAACTAAAATTTTCGTCAGAGCCGGTATAATAACCCTTACTCCGGGCAAAAGAAATCACATCTTTTGCATACAGGCAGTTTTTAGGATCATTTAACGGGAAAGTTGTTATACGGGCCTGGTTGGCATGTCCACAAACGTACCCGTCTGGTATCCGCCTGGCAACCCAGACTGCGCCTTTGTTTCCGGGACCCTTGCCAATGAGTTCCATGATCCAGACTTCATTCGGATCAGCAATTGAAAAAGATTCGCCTTCGCTATAATATCCGTAAGTCTGCATAAGCTGATCAATTACCTGAATTGCTTCACGGGCTGTTGTTGCACGTTGAAGGGCAATATAAATCAGGCTGCCGTAATCCATTATGGCAGTTGTATCCTGCAGTTCAAGTCTTCCACCATAGGTTGTCTCACCAATGGCAACCTGGTGCTCGTTCATATTTCCCACTACATTATAGGTATGTTTTACCTGGGGTATTTTTCCAAGATATTTTCCTGTATCCCATTCATAAATGTCAAGCATTGCGCCTGCAGGATAATCCTTTGCAGGGTAATGATACAACTCACCAAAAAGTACGTGAGAATCAGCTGCGTAGGAAATTAATACAGAGCCATCCCGGGTTGCACCCTTTGACACTAAAAAATTTGTACACGAAAAAGTATTTTCAAGAGCGAAAATGAATATTCCGATAAGTGTTACAATGAATCTATTTGTCATATTAATGAGATTTGCTGATAAAGTTAGTAACAAAATTTATATTAAGGCATTGACGATTATCAGTTCTCAGAACAACGTTCCTTGATCTTTTGTAAATTTTAACATCTGGCACGGCTGATCCGTTTTCAGTTAACATTTTTTCGGTGTTTTTAACAGGTAATGACTGGATTCGGCCTGTCACAGACATTAATTTTGCATTGGTAATTAAGCATGAGCATAAACAGAAAGCTAGAGTTGGATTTTCATAATTAGTAGTATTAGTTAATAATTAGTTTGTTTTTTTGTAGTTAGGGTTAAGAATGGGTGAGACCATGGGTTCTCACCCATATCTTTTTTAGTGGGGGCTTCGGAAAAACTTCTTAAATCTTAAATCAGTGTTCGGTGTTCGGAGTTTTTGTGACCAATGGGACCAATAGGACCAATGGGACGCCTGAGGATTTAACACGCTCCTACTAATGACGACTTTTCGTAATTCATTATAGCTAATGAATAACCCTGAAAGGGTTCAATTTGAATAACCGCGGGTGAAACCCGTGGTACGGTGCTACGATGACAAACACAACTCTGAAAGAGTTGAATAATACATAATTGAAATTGAACCCTTTCAGGTTTCTTGTCTGCTGGCATCATAATCCACGGGTTTCACCCGCGGTTATTCAGATCTCGCTACTTCGTAGCTATCGTGAAAGCCCGTGGTTGTCATATCATTGGGTGATCTTTAATAAGGTGTTCTTACTCGCAATGACGAGCTTTTTGTATCCAGAATCCAGTATCTTGTCTTTTAATACGGTTCAAAAATTACTCCCCCGCTCGAATCCTGCGAGGCACCGGTTACTGATGCGTAACAATTCACCTCTCCCAGCAAACGCAAAACACCAAGGAAGGCAAATATGAGAGCTTCCTTAAATTTTATTATCGTGTCGTCAGGCAATATGATCTCCGACCCGGACTTTTGGCGGATCAGTTCAATCAGAAACGTATTGTAGGCTCCTCCTCCTGTGGTCAAAACTTTTCCGGCAGGGTACCGGTTAATCCAGGCAGCGATCTGGATGGCAGCATGTTCATAAAAAGACCGCAGGAGATCTGGGATCGGAATATCATATTTTGAAATTACCGGCAGGAAAACCTGTTCAACCCATTCCCTTCCCAATGATTTAGGACCTTTATAACTATAGAACTCAAGATTATTCAATTCGTCAACCAGCAGCTGATGAACTGATCCTTTCCTTCCAAGCAGGCCATCCCTGTCGAATTCCATTTTAAATTCCGATGCATACCGGTTAGCTATAAAGTTTACGGGACAAAGGTCACAAGCTATACGTGTTCCTTTTTCTTCATTTGAAATATTAGCAAAACCGCCAAGGTTGAGGCAGAAGTCATATTCAGAAAACAACTGGCGGTCGCCTGCAGGAACCAGGGGAGCCCCCTGCCCTCCCAAGGCTATATCCATCGACCGGAAGTCTGAAATAGTCAGAATATTGCATTCCTGAGCGATTGTCAATCCTGATCCGATCTGGAAAGTAAATCTTTTCTCGGGCTGATGAAAGATCGTATGGCCATGAGAAGCAATAAGGTCAACCTTTCCGGGAAATCCCTCAATAAAACTCTTAACCTGTTCACCGGTATACTTTCCATATTCATTATGCAGCTGCATGAATTCAGCGGCGTTCAGCGAAGCTGCCATTTCAAGCCTGTGTTTCCAGATCTCCGGATAAGGGATGGTTTTGGCTGAAAGAACCTCAAACTGCCAGTTTCCCTTTTTCATTTCAATCCTGCATAATACAAGGTCAAGTCCATCAAGGCTTGTTCCCGACATTATGCCAACCACTGTATATTTCCTTTTCATTAAAAGTAGAAACTACCGTTATATTTAGCTGTATTTCCCTTGTTATCCGTTACAATAATTTCAAGATGATGCAACCTGTCCCGTGTTAACCGGCTTTTATCCATCTTGTAGCTCAGCAGGTCATTTTTTGCATCATATTCAAAGAGGCACCAGCTTTTGTCGATATAGCCCGAATATTTCTGTATACCTGAAAGTGTATCGGCAATTACAAAGGAAATCACATCATCGGGTTTATATTTTGCCTGTGGCTTAAAGCTAACCGGCCTGATAACCGGTGCAACCGTATCAATGGCTATAATGTAATCACCGAAAGTTCTGACCCTGCCTGTAACATACCCGTTCTTGTATTCCCCGCCCTGGCATATCCATGAACCCTTTGAACCCCGTAATGCCAGGTATGCCTTATGTCTTAGCGTTTCAGGCAACTCAGCAGCCTTAATCGACAGAATATAAGAGGATAATAAAGGAGTATACCTGTTGTGAATGCTGTGCACAGGTGAATAACGAAAACTGTCATTCTGAGTTTCTTTATACTGAAAATCGATATCATCAAACAGGGAGTTCTTAGGAATAGATACACGTACCTGCCCGTTTTCAAATACGTTAAGGCTGTCGTAATTAAAATGACCGGCAACTGTGGTGTCTGCCTGAATCTCTTCAGGTATATGATGTACAGGCCGCAGGTAGAACGTAAGCTCTGACTGGTTTCCGTAGGTGTCGGTTACAGTGATTTCAATTTCATGTACCTTTGTATCGGTAAAACGGAGTATCCCCCGGTTCTCGGCCTTTTTGAAAATGCTGAGGCTATTGTTAGGATCAATGAAAAGCTTTTGAAACTTCCGTCCCGACCGGAGCATCTCGCCATAATCGTAATAGCTGTTAATATAATTTGCCGCATCAAAAGAAACACTGTCAATGTTGCAAACGAAATAGGGCCTGTTATCAACCTTAACATGAATTGAAGCGGGTCCGCATTGATTCGTTGTATTATCCAGGAAATCGTATGTTTCAAGTCCGAGACCAATATTTCCGCTAACTGAAATCGTATCCGGAACGATGAAGTCCCTTTTGGCCGTGTGCTTTATTTTAACCGACAGATTCTGACGGATGCCATTCACTGAGCTTGACGTATCTTTTGAATACAGCATGAGCCACATCAATTCAGGCCTTGTTTTATCTTTCACATCGAAACCGTATAGCAACGGATTCAAGGGCACTGATCCGGATTCATCACGGACTTCAAAATGCAGGTGCGCGCCGAAAGAACCTCCGGAATTACCCGACCAGCCTATGAATTGTCCTTTCCTGAAAACAAACTTATTCTCCGGAGGAGAAAGATCGACCGTGAACGACTTTTTATGGTATTGCTGCTCCTTTACATATTTTTCGATGGAAGGTTCGAACCTGCTCAAATGCCCGTATAATGTTATTAATCCTGAAGGATGTTTTATATAAAGCGCATTCCCGTAGCCACCGGTGAGCACAACCACGCGATATACATATCCGCTGTCGGATGCGTAAACATTTTTTCCTTCTACCTGTTGAGTTTTAAAATCGACACCCGCATGAAAATGACCCGCCCGGTATTCACCGTAATTACTGGACAGGAACAGCGGAATGTCGAGTGGCGATACGAACTGTGGCTTATTCGTTTTTTCCTTGTTTGAGGATTGTGAATATGCAGACGTGGTGATAAATAACCCTGAAAGAAATAAAAAAAGTGAAATATTATGCATATATTTAAATGACGATTTGCAATTGAACATGTAGTCTGAAAGCAAAATTATAAATTTTAGCTATGTGTAATTGTATAAAGAACTAATTAGTATTTTTGCTTTTTTGAGAAATAACAGGATTCTGTGATCAGATTATATGGATTCAAAGTCAGATGAGATATTTACAGGATTGAAACAGAGGATTAAAACTCTTGTTGCACTCTATGAAACCGAACGGAGCAGGAACAATGCACTAAAGGAAAGAAACCTTGAATTAACTGAACGAATTACTGTACTTGAAAACAACATAGATGAACTGAATAAAAAATACGAAAACCTAAGAATAGCAAAAGTGTTATCCTCAGTGCCTGGTGAGGATGTACATGATACAAAACTACAGGTAAACAAAATCGTGCGGGAGATTGATAAATGCATTGCTCTCTTGAACCGATAAAAGACGGATCTTGCTATGGATGATAAACTGTCAATAAAAGTAAATGTTGCCGACCGGTATTATCCACTAAAAATAGAGAGAAAGGATGAGGAAAAGATCAGAAAGGCTGCCAGGTTAATAAATGATAAAGTGCTGCAATATAAGCAGCGTTATCTGGACAAGGATGTCCAGGATTTTTTGGCAATGGCAGCTCTGCAGTTTGTAACACGGGTAATTGAGATGGAAGATAAAATGGATGTCTCACCCCTGGAGCAACAACTGCAGGAACTGAATGATGAATTGGAGTCTTATTTAAGAGAGAGTAAATAAGTTCTTTACATAAGAAAGATATAGCCCGCATAGTTTCTTACAGTGCTGTGAAACTCAACACTTTATAAATTGGAGAAAGCTCAGCATGTCAAGAACAGGCCATAATCATCCCGTTTCGACGGGAGAATTTCTCCGCTTAGGCGAAGGGACAATGGAAGTTCGAAACATTTTGGCCTCTCCACCCATGTCGTATTGGGGTTTTTACACACCAGGAGAAACATATGCGGGTTTTTTATTATATATAAATAATTTTCAGATTCAATGATCCTATTAGATACACTAAATTTATTAAGTCTGGTAATCGGCCTTGCCTTCTTTATTGTGGGCGGCGGATTATCGTATTTCCTTTGGAATTTCGCGCTGAAAAAGAAGAAGGAAAGTATTCTGAAAGAAGCTGAGCTTGAAGGTGAAGCTCAGAAAAGAGACAAGATGCTGCAGGCAAAAGAAAAATTCCTGCAACTCAAAAGCGAGCATGAACGCTATATTAATGAAAAGAACAGCAAGATCAACGCCATTGAGAACAGGCTGAATCAAAAGGAAATGCAGCTCTCACAGAAAATCGAAGAGCAGCAGCGTATGAAAAACGAACTGGAATCGGTGCGTGAGAATATGAATGTTCAGCTGGGTTTGTTTGAAAAGCGTTCAGAAGAACTTGAAAAGCTGCACAGGCAGCAGGTTGAACAACTTGAAACCATTTCAGGGCTATCCGCTGAAGATGCCAAGAACCAGCTTACTGAATCGTTGCGTGAAGAAGCAAAAGTTCAGGCTATCTCCTATGTGAATGAAATAATGGCTGAAGCCAAAATGACAGCGACCCGTGAAGCCAAAAAGATTGTTGTTGAAACGATACAGCGGGTTGCTTCGGAAACTGCTATTGAAAATTCAGTTACTGTTTTCAATATTGAAAGTGATGAAATAAAGGGTCGGATAATAGGTCGCGAAGGCCGAAATATCCGCGCACTTGAAGCTGCCACCGGTGTTGAAATTATTGTGGATGATACTCCTGAGGCCATCATTCTTTCAGCCTTTGACCCTGTAAGACGTGAAATTGCACGTCTGGCGCTTCATCTTCTTGTAACCGACGGAAGAATACATCCCGCCCGCATTGAGGAAATTGTTGAAAAAGTCAGAAAGCAGGTTGAAGAAGAAATTGTTGAAGTCGGAAAGCGAACAACAATCGATCTTGGAATTCACGGACTGCACCCCGATCTTATCCGCCTTGTCGGAAAAATGAAATACAGGTCGTCATACGGTCAGAATCTTTTGCAGCACTCAAGGGAAGTTGCAAACCTTTGCGCAATTATGGCCAGTGAACTTGGGTTAAACGCTAAACTTGCCAAGCGGGCAGGCCTTTTGCATGACATCGGCAAGGTTCCTGATGATGAGCCCGAATTGCCCCATGCCGTTTTTGGTATGAAGCTGGCTGAAAAATATAAAGAAAAGCCTGAGATTTGCAATGCAATCGGTTCACATCATGACGAAGTGGAAATGTCTACGCTGATTGCTCCTATTGTGCAGGTTTGTGATGCCATTTCAGGTGCCCGTCCCGGTGCCCGTCGTGAAGTGGTTGAATCCTATATCAAAAGACTTAAGGACCTGGAATCTCTCGCTCTTTCTTATCCCGGAGTAATGAAGACTTACGCCATACAGGCCGGCAGAGAACTCAGGGTTATTGTAGGCAGCGAAAAGGTTTCGGATAAGGAAGCTGATAGCCTGTCATATGAGATTGCAAAGAAGATACAGGATGAAATGACGTATCCAGGTCAGATAAAAATTACAGTAATAAGGGAAACAAGAGCGGTTTCCTACGCGAAGTAATTGACGATTTACGATTTACGATTTACGATTATAGTTTAGGATGTATGCAGACGAATCGTAAATCGTAAATCAAAAAATCGTAAATTTTTTTTATTCCTTCACTTCCAGAATTTCCAGCAATTCCTTCATCTTCGCGATCTTCTGCGCATAACCCAGCTTTTCAAACGACAGAATAAGGTTATTGATTAACCTTACAATAATGTCCACATTTGAGCAGGGGATATAAAATGAAGGATGAGATTTGATTTGCTGCTGGCTTATGAAATAGTCGATTTCCCGGCGACCGAGAACTGCACCCTTGTTATAAGGATTGATATAAAAAAGGATATCTTCCGATTCATCGGCTGCATCATGCTGCCTGTATTCATCCTTATAGGCAAGTATGAAATTTTTCGGAAGATTTACTCCGTAAATGGGTAAGCTCAGCTTATGGGCAACCGAAAGATAAATGATAGCCAGTGAAATGGGATTACCCTTCCTGGTTTCAAAAACCTGGTTTATATAGGAATTCTGCGGTGAATAAAAATCAGCGTTGTTGCGAGCGAATTTATGAAGGTCAAAAATAACATAATTCAGTATCTTGACTTTTTCAAGGGCAGTCAGGTTGTTATTGATCTCAAGCCAAACATCCTTCCGGATACTCTCAATCATACCGTTCATTTTGCTCATGGTGATATCCGGGAATTGAAAACGTGCTACATAAAAAGCACCTTCAAGAACATATTCGGCACCTGTTTTAAGCCAACGTCCAAGATCTGTTTTTACCCTGTTGAATTGTATTTCCTGTATCAGATTTTCAAGCCGTGCCTGTGTTTTTTCATTTAATGTGCCTTCCCAGGCCTTTTCTAATTCGGGGATCACTTCAGCCCCCTGTCGTAATAACGTTCCAGTAACGGTATTGATAACCTCATGATCATTATCGTCAAGTAAGGAAATCATTGCCAATATCTCTCTCTTATCCATATCCGATTGTTATTGTACAAAATTATCCAAATTCAATTTCTGAAGCTAAATAAATTGCTAACTATTTTTTTTCATAAATTTGGATAAAATCATGAATCTATGATCCAACGCGTTCAATCAATCTACCTGCTTCTTGTTACCATCTTAATGAGCTTTATTCTTATAAAGCCTTATGCCGGTATTACCCTGGTCGACGGACAGTCATTGCTGCTTAAAGCACACGTTATAACCATCCAGTCAGGCGAAAATGTGATTTCCACTTATAAAACAACTATTCCGGTGATTTTCCTCGTGTTGGTATCGGGATTTTTAAGTTTTTTCACGATATTTCTTTATCACAAGCGCATTTTGCAAATCAGGCTCACGTTACTGAATATGGTGTTTATTGTGATACTGACCTGCTCGATGCTGGCTTACTATTTTACGGTTAAGAGCAATTTTACCGATGAAACATCAACGCTCAGGCTTGGCATGGCCTTTCCTGTACTTGCACTGATATTTTGCACCATGGCCATTCGCGGTATAAGGCACGATGAGCTGCTTGTGAAATCGTATGACAGGATCAGATAAACGTTTGAATACCGTTTGAACTGAAATCGTTTGAATAAAACCGTTTGAACTGAAATTGTTTGAATAAAACCGTTTGAAGTACTTTGATATTTAAACTTTTTCAAACTCTTTTTCAAACTTCTTTTTTAAACGGCGAAGCCAATCAAACAATCTCAATATGATCCTGGTCGGTGATCTTTTCGCAATAATGGCATTTCAGCTTTACATTGCTTTTTGAAATTACCTGGAAACGGGTAACAATGCGCTCATTATTGGTTATGCATTTGGGATTCATGCATTTCGCAATCCCGATTATTTCTTCCGGAACTTCTACAATTCTCTTTTCTACAACCGAATAATCCCTTATGATATTCAGTTTAGCCTGGGGTGCCACAAGGGCAATTTTGTTTATTTCCTTGTCAATAAAGAATGTATCGGATAGTTTTATGATGGCCTTCTTACCCAGTTTTTTGCTGATAAGGTTAGTTCCGAATGTAATCTGCTTGTCAATCTTATCCAGGTTCAGAATGGATATGACCTTGAAAAGTACATTTGCGGGAATATGGTCGATTACAGTGCCGTTTTCGATGGCACTTACTTCCAGTTTCTTGTCTTTCATGTGAAGCATGATTAAATTTATTTAAGTCCTAATATTGAAGCTATAATGGCTTGCCTTACAAAGACACCGTTCAGGGCCTGGGTAAAGTAATAGGCTTTGGGACTTGAATCCACATCCTGATCTATTTCATTCACCCTGGGAAGAGGATGAAGCACTTTCATCGTTTCCTTTGTTCCATCAAGCATTTTGTTCTTTAACACATAGGCATTTTTAGTACGCTCATATTCAATTGGGTCTGAAAATCTTTCTTTCTGAACTCTTGTCATATATATAATATCGGCATCTTTCACATTGGCGCCAAAATCTTTTTGTTCCGTATATTTCAATCCCAGCTGGTTGAGGTAATACTTATATTCTTCAGGCATTTTGAGCTCATCGGGTGAAATAAAGTGAAAGGTTGTCTGGAACTGAGTCATGGCCATCAGCAGGGAATGAACCGTACGTCCGTATTTGAGATCGCCTACCATCATAATAGTGAGGTTATCAAGTGTCCCCTGGGTTTTCTGAATGGAATACAGGTCGAGCAGCGTTTGGGTAGGATGCTGATTGGCCCCATCGCCTGCATTTACTACCGGAATATTGGTTACCTCACTGGCAAACCGGGCAGTTCCTTCAAGCGGATGCCTCATCACAATAAGATCGCAATAATTACTTACGATTTTAATAGTATCATAAAGGGTTTCACCCTTTGTAACGCTTGATGAGCTTGAGTCGCTGAATCCGATGACTTTCCCTCCGAGTTTCAGCACGGCACTTTCAAAGCTGAGCCTTGTGCGTGTAGAGGGTTCAAAGAAAAGTGTGGCAACTACTTTATCCTTCAGCAAGCCGGGTTGTGGATTTTTTTCAAACTCATCGGCCAGCTGAAGTATGCGGAGATATTCCTCCTTGCTGTAATCGGTAATGGAAACCAGGCTTTTATTATTTATCATAAGATTCAGATTTTACTGCAATTAAGTTATTGTATTTTATGCATTATTTCTATGACTTTAATCTTCACTTTATATGAATATCACCAAGGGCCGAAAGCTTTTGAATTACCTTATCATATGATCCTTTTCTTACATGAAGCTGCATGCTGCAATCCATTTCGTACACCGGATGCTCAGGGACCAGGTTCTCATCTTTCAGTATTCGCATGATGCTGTTCAGTTTTTCATAAGGAAATTTCAATTCAATGGTTTGTTCAATAAATCGTTCAGTGATAGCAGCATGTTCAAACATATCGGCTGTTGCCGACTTATAGGCATTGATGAGACCTCCGGTTCCCAGCAATGTTCCGCCGAAATACCTTACCACAACAACGAGGACATTGGTTACACCATGAGATAAAATCTGGTTATAGATCGGTTTACCGGCAGTTCCTGAAGGTTCACCGTCATCATTCATCCTGGTTTGCTCTGATTCAACACCTATTCGGTAGGCATAACAATGATGCCTTGCATCATGATATTTCTTCCGGAGAACTTCAAGAATCTCAAGCGCTTCATTCACAGAGGTAACCGGATTACCAAATGCAAGAAACCGGCTGTTCCGGTCGCGGAATGTTCCTTCAGCAGGTTGATCTATGGTTCTGTAAGCATCCATTCAACTGAAAATAGCAGGCAAAAAAAAAGGTTCATTTTTCAATGAACCTTTTTGTATCTAGAATTTGAGTTTCTTTTCTATTTCTTCGATCTGGCCCTTAAACTGTTTATCCGTTTCAACCAGATTATTCACTGTTTTACAGGCATGAAGAACCGTTGCATGATCTTTTCCACCGATTTGTGACCCGATGGTGGCAAGAGAAGATTTTGTAAGGTTCTTCGAAAAATACATGGCAACCTGTCTGGCCTGTACAATTTCTCTTTTTCTCGTCTTCGACTGCAGAGAATCAACAGGCACATCAAAGTAATTGCAAACTACTTTCTGGATATAATCGATTGAAACTTCACGTTTTGTATTCTTGATCAGTTTGTCGATCATTTCCTTGGCCAGGTTGAGCGTGATCTCCTTTTTATTCAGCGTGCTCTGGGCAAGTAACGAAATCAGGGCGCCTTCAAGTTCCCTCACATTATCGGTAATATGGGTGGCTATGTATTCAACCACGTCATCAGGCAGCGTAATCCCGTCTTTATAGGTCTTCTGCTTCAGAATGGCAACCCTTGTCTCGTAGTCAGGTATCTGCAGATCAGCTGAAAGCCCCCATTTGAACCTCGAAAGCAGCCGCTGCTCCAAGCCCTGCAATTCAACCGGAGGTTTATCGCAGGTAAGGATGAGCTGTTTGCCCGACTGATGAAGATGATTGAAAATATGGAAGAAGATATCCTGAGTCTTTTCCTTGCCTGCAAATTCATGAACATCATCAATTACAAGCACATCAATCATCTGGTAGAAATGGAGAAAATCGTTCTTTGTGTTATTCCTGATGGCCTCTACGAATTGTGTCTGAAATCGGTTGGCAGGAACATATAAAACTGTTTTATCCTGGAACTTATCTTTAATTTCAATACCTATGGCTTGTGCAAGATGGGTTTTACCCAGTCCGCTGTCACCATAGATCAGCAGGGGATTAAAGGCAGTTCCTCCTGGATTATTGGCCACGGCAAAGCCCGCTGAACGGGCAAGCCTGTTGCATTCACCTTCAACAAAATTATCGAAGGAATACTCAGCATTAAGCCTGGGATCGATGTTCATCTTCTTGATCCCCGGGAAAATAAAAGGATTCCGGATGGTGTTTTCTTCCACATTGATCGGCACACTTACCGGATTGTTCTTTATTTCAATCTGGTTTTTAGCAGGGAGCTTAATGGTATAGAGCTTTGTTGCAGACTGGCCTGGATTTTCCATGACAATGCTGTACTCCAGTTTTGCTTCATAGCCAAGTTCCTTCCTCAGCGTTTTACTGATGATGTCGATATACTTTTCTTCCAGGTATTCATAAAAGAATGGGCTTGGCACCTGGATGGTAAGTATTTTATTCTCTAACCGCAAAGGAACTATGGGTTCAAACCATGTGCGAAAACTGATAGAAGGTACGTTGTCTTTTATAATTTTTAAGCAATTACTCCAGACTTCTTTGTGCATATTAAATTTTGGTTTAGGTTAGGTTAATAACTGTTTTTGTCGGCTGATTTATTGTCACAGCAAGATTGTGAAAAAAAAATAAAAAAAAAAATCATTTTTCGCTTGATTTTCTTCTAAAAAAGGTATCCATGTTTATTTCAGTTATTTAATGATTCAGAATTTTGACAAAAGTATAATGTATTGATAATGATTACATTGTAAAACTATCATGAATACAAATTTGTCTTTTAGGACCTTAAGTGAAATATGTAAAGTTTTAATTTTAGGAATAAAGGATTAAACACTTTTGATATGAACTAAACAAATCAAAACAGCATTTTTCACCATTGTTAATAACTTAAATTTATTTATCCTTTTTACCGAAAACAGAAAGGTGAACATATCGTTTCGGATGTTCCCGGAGGTCAATTAACAGAGAATCAAGACTTGACAGCGCATTATTGAGATTGTTGTAAACAGAGTCATTTACCATCAGCTGACCGGCTGTACCCTGACCGTTATTGATTTTTGTAAACAGGTCAGTGGTTTGCGCGAATGTTTCACTTGCATGTACAATCAGGGCTTTCAGTTCAGCCTGTTTCAGTGTGTCGGATATTGCGGCAAAATTGGCAAGGATGTTAGAAATATTCTCGTTGCTTTTCTTAAGATTGGCGGTAACTTCATTCAGATTCCCGAGTGTCTGTCCAAGCTGGCCTGAAGGTTGAAGATTTGAGCGTAACGAAGCCGTTGCAGAATTGAGGTTTGCCATCATATTTTTGAGGTTAGTCCTTGTCTGCGGGTCAAGCACGTCATTCAACGATAGCAAAAGCGTATCCACTGCACCGATCACAGATTGTACCTTATTAATTACAGGATCAAGAACACTGGTGATGTCAGGTTCAATTCCTCCTATCAGCGTATCGCCCGATACATGAAATCCGTTTTCAGTTCCCGGAATTATGTCGATATCCTTTGATCCTGATATCAGGCTGCCACTCTTGAGCAGTAAAGTCGTATTCTTTTGCAACCTGATGTCTTTATCCATTGAAATCTTCACTACGATGCGGTTTACATTGTCTTTGTCGAACTGGATTTTTGTAACATTCCCGACTTTATACCCATTGAGATTGACGACTGCATTTTCAACAAGACCTTTAACGTTATTATACACAGCATAATACTGTTGACTCGACTCAAAAATGTTTTTACCTTTCAGATAATTGATTCCCCAAATGGCAAGGGCCACTGCAACAAAGGCAACAAAACCGATTTTAAATTCTCTGGAAAATTTCATGTTTTAGTATTTTAGGCTATTAGGCTATTAGGCTATTAGTTAGTTTATAATATGTTTATAACAAAGTTCTTAAATGGGACGTATAGGACCCATGGGACGCATGCGACTTCCCGTTTAATGCTTCGACTCCGCTCAGCATGACATCCGGTATCCAGCATCTCACCTACTCCCTACTCCTTACTCCCTACTGCTCCTTCAGCGCCCTATCAAGCGGAATAATGGTGTCATTCTTCACTGCAATGATAAAGGCATCCGGAAATTTTTCCTTCACTGTTTTACTATAAGGAATAATATCTTTAAAGGTACTGCTGCTTCCGACAGCATACTTATAATAATTACCCACCCTGTATTGCGAAACATCCTTCATGCCCTTAAACAGGTGTGATCCCTGTGTTATGGGTTTGAGTGATGCTGCAATCTGAACTTTAAACTGAATATCGGGCTTTTTCGTTTCAAAACGATTGTCAGGAGCAACGGGATCAGGATCGACACCCGAAGAAGTATCGGTCGGATCCAGACTATTGCTGTCGGTAATTACGACATGGCGATTTCCCAAAGAAGCCGTCAGCGTTGATTTTGAATCCACAATATCTTTATAGTCCCTGAAAGCCCTGTAAATTGCCGATGCCAGGTAATCCTGTCCCTGCTTGCTCATCAGAAACGCCTCTTCATCAGGGTTTGAAAGAAAACCTGTTTCCACAAGTATTCCGGGCATTGCTGACTGCGCAAGGACAAGTAACCCTTGTCGCTTAACACCCTTATCACTCCTTTGTGCCTTTTCCCTGAATTGGTCCTGAACCAGCCCTGCAATGATGACGCTCTGGTCAAAATACAAGTTCTGCATCAGCGAGAACATGATATACGATTCCGGATCATTGGGATCAAAGCCGGCATACTTAGTATTATAATTATCCTCTAACAAAATAACGGAGTTTTCCTTTTTTGCCACCTCAAAATTCTCACTTGTCCTATTTAGGCCCAAAACCAAGGTCATGGTTCCTGAAATCTGCGGATTACTGATGGCATTTACATGAATCGATATAATGAGGTCGGCTTTATTTTTATTGGCTATTTCCGCTCTTTCCAAAAGGGGAACAAACACATCGGTTTTACGGGTATAAATCACTTTAACTTCCGGTATGTTCTCTTCAATATATTTCCCTGCTTTTAAAGCGATTGCAAGAGCGAGTTCCTTTTCTGTAGCATGTTTACCGATCGAGCCCGGATCTTTGCCACCATGCCCGGCATCTATAACCACCGTTTTTAGCTTATACCCGTTATCAGGAGTCTGAGCAGCTATCGATACCGGCCCGAGGATGAAAACATAAAAAAGTATAAAAAACCTCTGAAAAATGAGCACGGTACATTTTTTGTTCATTTCAACACGTTATTTTATTAGCTTTGCAGCCTATGACCTTTTTGGATATGCAAAATTAGCATTTCTTATTGATTCAATAAGCAGCATTTTTGGGGAACAATGTTCTTATGTTTTCTAACAAACAACGAAATATAAAAATTTACCGCTTGTCTCCTTCCCTTTTCAGGCTTCTGCTTATTCCCCTGCTGGCTTTGATGACCCTTAACATGGCAGGCCAGCAGAATACTCAAAAACCCGATTCCACGGTATTTGCCGATTCTGTTAGAGTTAAGGCTGACACGCTGTTGAATGACAGTACAAAAAAAGCCAAGAAACCTCTGCTTGAAGCCGAAATAAAATACTCTTCCGAAGACTCGCTTATTTTTTCAATCGGGCAGCAAAAAGTCTTCCTATACGACAAAGGCGTTGTAAATTACCAGGATATCGGGTTGACAGGTAACTATATCGAATTTGATTATAACACCCGTATAGCCATGGCTGCCGGGGCCATTGATTCGAGCGGACAATTGACAGGCAGGCCCGAATTTACACAGGGTACCGAAAAATTTGATTTCGATACCATGCGATACAATTTTCAAACCCGGAAAGCCAAGATTAAAAGTATTATTACCCAGCAGGGTGAAGGATACTTGCACAGTACCGTTACAAAAAGAATGGCAAACGGGGAAATCAATATCAAAAATGGTAAGTATACTACCTGCGATGCTCCCCATCCTCATTTTTACATTGCACTTACCAAAGCAATTTCAATACCCGGAAAGAGAACCGTGGCAGGACCCGGATACCTCGTTTTTGAAGACATACCTATGCCACTCGGATTGCCGTTTGGCTTTTTTCCCAATACAAACAAGCGAACGTCAGGATTCATCATACCTGAGTTCCGCGACGAACAGCGTCGCGGTTTCGGACTTGAAAACGGGGGATGGTATTTTGCCTTTAACGATTACCTGGATGTATCTATCGCCGGTTCAATTTACTCAAGGGGCACCTGGGGAGTGAAGGCTGTGAGCCAATATCTGAAACGATATAAATACAACGGTCAGTTTTCAGCCCAGTTTTTCATGAATAAAATCAACGACGATCCCAGTTCAATTTCATCCAGGGATTTCAAAATTAACTGGAGTCATTCACAAGATCCGAAAGCAAACCCCACCCGCACCTTCAGGGCAAGCGTCGATTTTGCAACCAGTTCTTTTGAAAAACGACAGGGCACCAATTTTGGCAATATTCTCGAAAATCAGAAGAACTCGAGTATAGCGTTCACAAAAAGATGGCCCGGAAGGCCGTTTAATTTTGCTGCCAACCTGAACGCTTCACAAAACACAAGAAGCAAGACTATAAGCGCCACCCTGCCAAGCGTTACTTTTAACATGGACCGCATTTACCCGTTCAGGGGAAAAAAGGATGACGGTGATTATAACTGGCTACAGAATATACAGATCAGCTATAATTCCAAACTGATAAACAGGATGAATAATATCGGGGATTCTGTATTTTTTACCGAAAGCACATTGAAGAAAATGGAAAGCGGTTTTGCACATACAATCCCGATTTCACTGGATAATATCAGAATTCTTAAAAACCTGATCACCATCACTCCCGGAGTAAGTTACAACGGGGTTGTATTCCCTTATTACATTAGGAAAACACATGTTTCGGACACTCTATTTTATGGGAATAAAAATTATATAACCGATACAATCCACAGAGTTACTTATGCCCATGCATTCTCTGCTTCGATCGGGGTGAGTGCTTCTCCGAAACTTTATGGAATGTACACGAATAAACGGGCTAACCCAAAAATCATCGCAGTTCGACATGTAATGTCACCAAAGGCGTCCTTCAGTTTTACACCCGACATGAAAGGACTTGTTCCTGACTACTATCGCAAAGTTCCTACTAATTCTTCAATTGGCGCTAACAGAACTTATGAAGAATATTCGATGTATGCGGGACAAATGAATTCAACACCGTCGGTGAATGGTAAAAGCGGATCATTATCCCTTGGTTTGGGCAATAACGTTGAAATGAAGGTACGTTCAAAGAACGACTCGACCGGAAAAGGGAAAAAAGTCACTATTCTTGACAACCTTGATTTTGCCACAAGTTACCGCCCGTTCTCGCCTGAGTTCAAATGGGCGCCTGTAACAATGAATGCCCGCAGTACCTTATTCAATAAGAACCTGCAAATCCAGTTAAGTTCAACATTTGATCCTTACGGACTCAATGAAAAAGGAAACAGGCAGGATGTATTCCTTATCAATCAGACAGGAAAACTATTCCGGTTAACCACAGTGCAGTTCAGTACGGGTTTCCGTTTGCAATCAGCAGCAGGAAAGAAAAAGGACAGCAATGCAAAAACCGGGGGACAGACTGATATCGATAAGGGTTACGAAAATACCCAGGAAATGACGGATATGTATGAACAAGAAGGTGGCTCGGTAAGGAATGACTACGTTGATTTTGATATTCCCTGGTCGGTTAATATCGACTATTCATTCCGCTATGATAAACCCGGGTATGTAGCCCGTAAAACGAGCTCAGTGAGGATGAGCGGGGATATCAGTATAACACCAAAATGGAAGATCGGGCTTAATTCATCCTATGACTTCGTTGCCAAGGAATTGAGTGCCACCAATATCAGCGTATACAGGGATCTTCATTGCTGGGAAATGAAAATTGGTGTGGTACCTTTTGGTAACTACAAAAGCTACTACTTCACCATCAATGCCAAATCAGCCATCCTCCGCGACCTGAAGTGGGATAAGAGGAAGAGCTGGAGGGATAATTTCTAGATACTGGTGCTGGATGCAAAAAGCTGCTTCGTCGCAGTTACATATACCGTAACCTGAATAATCCGTCTCGCTCCTCGCAATGACGGTAAGGTTTAATAGGCCACTGCAAACAGTACCCTCTGTTTTGAAGGTTTTCCTGTTAAAATACACTTTCCTTCCTCTTGCGGGTTATCCAGCGGAATACAACGGATCGTGGCCTTGGTTTCTTCCTTGATCTTTGCCTCGGTTTCAGCAGTTCCGTCCCAGTGAGCATAAGCAAAACCACCTTTTACTTCAACTATTTCCCTGAATTCATCCCACGAATTAACATAGAATTTATTGCTATCCCTGAAAGTCAAAGCTTTCTGGTATATATTCTGCTGAATTTCTACCAGCAGATCCTTCACATAGGTTTCTATTCCTTCAAGAGGTAATATCTTTTTTTCAAAAGTATCGCGACGGGCCACTTCCACCGTATTGTTCTCAAGGTCTCTGGGCCCGATTGCCAGTCGAACCGGTATGCCCTTTAGCTCATATTCAGCAAATTTCCATCCGGGCTTCTGAGTGTCGCGGCCATCATATTTAACTGAAATGCCAAGATTGGTAAGCGATTTTCTGATGCTTTCGGCTTTTTCGGAGATGGCTTGTAATTGTTCGTCGTTTTTATGAATAGGAACGATGACAACCTGGATCGGAGCCAACCGGGGCGGCAATACAAGTCCGTTATCATCGGAGTGTGCCATAATTAGTGCACCTATAAGACGAGTGGTTACACCCCATGAAGTTGCCCATACATAATCCAGTTTACCTTCCTTATTCAGGAATTTCACATCAAAGGCGCGGGCGAAATTCTGTCCCAGGAAATGAGATGTACCACCCTGCAAGGCTTTTCCATCCTGCATAAGCGCTTCAATAGTGTAGGTGGCAATGGCACCGGCGAACTTTTCAGATTCTGTTTTTACACCTTTAATTACCGGTACTGCCAGGAAGTTCTCAGCGAAAGTTGCATAGACATCTAGCATTTTCCTTGTTTCTTCCTCAGCCTCTTCACGGGTAGCATGAGCGGTATGGCCTTCCTGCCAAAGAAACTCAGTTGTGCGAAGGAACAAACGGGTTCTCATTTCCCATCTTACTACGTTGGCCCACTGGTTAATCAGGATGGGCAGATCGCGGTATGACTGAATCCAGTTTTTATAGGTGTTCCATATTATGGTTTCCGAAGTAGGCCTTACAATAAGTTCTTCTTCGAGCTTGGCGTTTTCATCAACAACAAGTCCCTTGCCCTTTTCATCATTTTTAAGCCTGTAATGAGTTACTACGGCACATTCTTTGGCGAATCCTTCAACATGCTCCGCTTCACGACTAAAAAAAGACTTTGGTATGAAAAGAGGAAAGTATGCATTAACATGACCGGTTTCCTTAAACATCCTGTCGAGCTCGCCCTGTATCTTTTCCCAGATGGCGTAACCATATGGCTTAATAACCATGCACCCTCTGACAGCGGAACTTTCTGCAAGGTCAGCTTTTATTACAAGATCGTTATACCATTGAGAATAATTCTCTTTTCTGCTTGTTAATTCTTTAGCCATAACAAATATTTGGTATAGAATTTGTGTTTACTTTTACGAAATTTTAACGTTTGCAAAATAAAGAATAAAAAGTTTAAATTCACATAAAAATAGGAGGTAAGGTCATGAAAACTATTTTACGTTCATATTTTGTCCTGGTTCTTGGCATTTTTGCCTTCTCCGGCGCCATGGGTCAGAAGACTTCTCAGGAATATGACGATATGTACTATATACCTTCCGAAAAGAAGGCTGTACAGGCCACTGATAACAAGACTCCTGCAACCCAACAGGAAGCAACAGAATCAAGGCAACCCAGCGATTACGAAAAATACATCCAAAATCTCGAGCAGCAGCGCAAAACCGGCAAAAACAAAAAAGCTAATCAGCAGGCTCAGCAGGGTGTTACCTATACCGATTCAGTTCAGTATGCTGAAGATCAGAACTACGTTGACAACAATGCAGATGCTGAATACAGCGAAGAACAGGCTGACGGTAATACTTATGTAACCAATAATTTCTATGGAAGCGATTATTATTATGCATCCAGGATCCGCAGGTTCTATGATCCGTTTTACTCGGTAGGTTATTTTGACTATTACGATCCTTTCTTTTATTCGCCGGGGTGGTCATTCAGTATGTCATTCGGTTATCCCTATTATGGGTATGGCTATGGGTATGGCTGGCCATATTATTCACCGTATGGTTATTACGATAATTTTTATAATCCCTATTATTATTCATCATGGTACGGATATAATCCTTACTGGAGAAGTCCCTACTACAGTTTCTGGGATTACTACGGGTATGGAACTTACCCCGGATATTACGGCGGATATCATAATCATTATGCTCATAATGACCGTCCTGTTTATTACGGTCCCAGGAGAACCATTGAAAACAACCGTATTGCAGGTGCCACTGCTTATAACGGAGCCCGCAGGGTTAGCAGCGTGTCACCTTCGGACGGTCGCAGGTCAGTTGCCAGCGGAAATACCACCGGTGTAAAAAGCACTTCAGGCACAACAACAACCCGCCGTGCATATGGTACAACCGAATCTTACAGGAGAACCGGATCCAACGGAACATCGGTTACTACAAGATCGGCTTCAACCACTCCGACTATGAGGCAGTCAGGAAATTCACAGGAAAGACCGGTATATACAAGGCCATCGTCACAGAATAATTCAACTTACAGTGGATCCAATCGCGGTGCGTCATCATCCGGATCAGGATATACCCGCTCTTCAGGCAGCAACGGTACTTCCTCAACTTACAGGTCGGGAAGTTCATCAACCTATAGCAGGCCCAGTAGCAGCTCATCATCTTCATACAGCCGTCCCAGCTATTCAACCGGTTCATCAAATTACAGCTCAGGCAGCAACAGGTCAAGCAGTTATTCCAGCGGCTCGTCACCATCCTATTCATCAGGAAGCAGCAGGAGCAGCAGCAGCAGTAGTTCTTACAGCGGCGGTAGCAGGTCCAGTGGAGGAAGCAGCTATTCAGGCGGTGGATCTTCATCTGGTTCAAGCAGCCATTCAGGAGGCGGCAGTTCAGGTGGAAGAAGGTAATTCAGGTCCTGAGCAAAAAGTTTAATTTCCAGTTTTTACTAACATCGCAAACTATGAAAAAGATTCTTTCATTGGTGATAGTATCAGTATGCATTTCTTCAGCCATACAGGCCCAGTTAGCCAGCCCTGATCAGGAAGCCTGGGATGCCATAAAGTTTTCACAAAACTTCCCTACTTTGTCTGCAAGAAGCTTATCAATGGGTGGAGCATTTAGTTCACTTGGAGGGGACTTCTCATCTAGCTATATCAATCCGGCAGGGCTGGGTCTATATCGTAAATCAGAATTTGTGTTTTCTCCTTACCTGGGTTTATCTACTACAAAAGCCAATTATCTGGGTGAAACAAATACTGATTACAAATATCAATTTAGTCTAAGTAATATTGGATATGTTGGCACCTTTATCACAAATAAGGAAAAAGGCCTTGTTAGTGCTTCATATGCCCTAGGTTATAACAGGATCAATAATTTCAATAACAGGGTCAACATCGTTGGTACAAACGAACGAACTTCGCTAATTGATTATTTTATGAATCCTGGCGGCAATAATATAAACGGAACCGATCCTGAAGATTTGGATCCCTTTACAAACAGGCTGGCCTTCGATGCCTATTTAATTGATACAACTGCAGGCACCAATTTTGAATACACTACCCCGGTTATGTATCGTAATCAGCAACGACGGATAATTGAATCCCGCGGTGGAACAGGACAATGGAACTTTGCCTTTGGGTTGAATTTCAATAATATATGGTATGTGGGGGCAGGGTTGGGAATCAACCAAATCTCATATGAAACGCAAATGAGTCATACTGAAATCAACCGTGATCCAGCCGAATCGGACTTTGCTAATTTTACTTATACTGAAAAAGAGGTTGTCAACGGTCATGGAATAAATTTCAATTTTGGCACCATGGTACGCTTGTTTGAAATTGTCCGACTTGGGGCCAGTTTCCAAACTCCAACTTTTTACCGACTTGACGAATCCTATAAAAATTCAATGTATTCTGAATTCAAGTCTGGTTTTGTACCTACTGATGATTTGGGAGAGATTTATGCAAATGGTGAGTATTCGTATAGGATGGCCACACCAATGAAATTACAGGCCGGCGCCAGCATACAACTTGGCAAAATGGGTATAATTTCTTCAGATATAGAATTCCTTGATTATTCGAAAATCCATTTTAAATCAATAGATGATCCTTCATTTGAGGACAACAATGATTTCTTACCAGATATGTATGGGAAAGTTGTCAATTTTAAAATAGGTGGTGAGGCCAGATTTGACAATCTTTTTGTCAGACTTGGCGGTGGTCTGTACCAAAATCCATATGCAACTTCTGATTTGACACGGTTTTACGGTAAAAATAATACAAGCGAACTTACTGCAGGATTTGGTTTCAGAACCAGTTCCTTCTTCTTTGATTTGGGATTCTCATCCCTTTCAAACAAAAAAGACAAGTACCTGCTTTATTCTGCCTACGATCCCAGAAGTACAAATGATCTGATTGATAATGTTTCGACAATTAACCAAAACCGATTCAGGTTTGTAGCCTCTCTCGGATTCAGATTTTAGAAGTTTTCAAATTCCAGTTTGAGTGTGCGGCTCAGGTTAATCCCTGAGCCGTTTTTTATTCCCTGTCCTTTCCCTTTCTCCTGTTTACAGGTTCTCTGAGTAAATCAGGCCGAAGTTTTAATGTTCTTTCTTCCGATTGCTGATGACGCCATTCATCAATGTTCTTCTGATGCCCTGATATGAGTATTTCAGGAACTTTCCAGCCTTTATATTCTGCCGGACGGGTATACACAGGGGGAGCAAGCAAATTATCCTGGAATGAATCCGTAAGTGCAGATGTTTCATCAGAAATGCCTCCCGGAAGAAGCCTTACAACACAATCCGTAATTACGGCTGCAGCCAGTTCGCCACCGGACAATACATAATCACCAACCGAAATTTCACAGGTAACCAGGTAATCCCTTACCCGCTGATCCACTCCTTTATAATGGCCGCATAACAATATTATATTCTCACATGTGGCCAGGTAATTTGCCCGTCTCTGGCTGAAAGTCTCACCATCGGGAGTGAGGTATATAATCTCATCATAGCTGCGTTCACTTTTCAGCTTGGTAATCAGCAGGTCAATAGGTTCGATGCACATGACCATACCTGCACCTCCTCCAAAAGAATAATCATCAACCTGCTTTTGCTTATTCTGAGAGTAGTCCCTTATGTTGTGAATCACAATTTCAACAACGTTTTTCTCCCGGGCCCTTTTTATGATGGAATGGCTGAGAGGACTTTCGAGCAGTTCAGGAAGGATTGTCAGTATGTCTATGCGCATTTGAGGTCTGATGTTTGATGTTTGATGTTTGATGTTTAGGTGCGGCGGCAGATCTTGTTATAGGCACAATAGGTACAGGTTTTGAGGTTTTCGGTTTGAATAAAGGGAACGGTGATATCAAACAATTCTTCCAAACCTGATTTCAGCAACAATTCAAAGTCATTTTTTACAGTATTGAAATCCTGCAATGGTTCTTTTCCGTATTTAATTGAAGTGCTGAACGTTTCTTCATGACTTTGCCTGAAAAATATAAGGCCGGGGGTCAACCTGGCTCCCGGATGGGACTGGTCATAGATAAGACAATACAGCAAAACCTGGAATGCCGCATCATTCCTGTCGTATTTGTTTCCATCGAAGAGCGATTCCATCAGTCCGAACCGGTTCTTAACTTTTCCGGTTTTATAATCGAGTATTCTGACCATGCCGTCTTTTAAATCAACCCTGTCGATAATTCCCCCGATATTGAGGTTGAGATCCGTGCCGTTCACTGTTAAAGGAATTACTGTTTGGAAACGGTTTTCAAGGGCAATAATACTGAAAGGAGCTGACCGGAGTTCCGATTCGAGAAACTGCCTTATATACTTGTAAATCACATGGCGTACAATCAGGTTATACCCTTCAATAGTCGTGTTTCCCGTCATCACCTTTGAAAATGATGCATCAAGGGCATTATTGATAAGCGCTTCGTTTTTAAGCAGTTCGGTAATATGTTCCGCGGTTATGACTGAAACGCCGAAATCTCTGTAAAGAATATTCAGACTTTCATGAAGGATGGTTCCGAACATCCTTGAATCGATTTCTGCTGAAACTTCCTCTGGTTGAGGAAGGGATGCGATATAGTGAAAGTAGAATTTAACGCCACAATTTAAATACTCATTTATAGCGCTCGGTGATAAGCATTTTCCATTTTCCTTGCAATAACCGGAAAGCAGGAAAAGGGCTTTTTCATCTTTAGGATAAGTTACAGCTTTTACAGGGATTTGCCCGACAAATGAGCTGAATTGCAATTCCTCGAACGGAAGTCGCATTTCATACTGTAACTGGTGTAGAAAACGACTTCTCTCACCTGTTTTCATTCCGCCTGAAGACGAATTATAAACCAGTGCCACATTCTGAGCCCTCTGAATCAGCCGATAGAAATAATATGCATAGATTGCATCCTGATGTTCCGGTGTAGGCAGTCCGAAACCCGACCGGAGATTATAGGGTATGAAAGACGGTTTTTCAGAAGGTTTGGGAAGAACCCCTTCATTGGCTGATAACAGGATCACATTGTTAAAATCGAGAGTCCTTGTTTCAAGTATCCCCAATAACTGTAAACCGGCAAGCGGTTCACCGCTGAAGGGAATATGCATATTCCGGAGAATTTTACGGATCAATCTGAAAAGCACATCCCGTCCCGGTACCTCAGTTTGTTGATTCAGAATATCCTGTAGCCGCGTCAGAAAGGTATATACCTGGAATAACAACTCAATTTGCAGCGGATCGGCATGTTTGCTTCCGCTTTTTTCCCCCGGAAGATCGCGCAAAACAGAACTGATCACTTCAAGTAAATACATGCAGGCATTCTCATGGAGTCTTTCTGCAAAAATCACTTCTCCCGGTAGATCAGGAAGTATATCATCCAGGGTTACATATATCGTGTGCTCATTGGCTGCTCTTTCCCTGAAACGATCGATCACACCGGAATATCGTTTAATAAGCAGGGGATTGGTCATTACAGAAAGAACATCTTTATAATACCATTTAACCTGGCCTGAAGGGTTTGTCCTGGCGTTTTTCAGCAATTCATACAACGAATCCACCAGACTAAAAACAATAGATGTCCCAACCGGGTATCCCATGGTTACATTGACGGCAGATACAGAATCAGGCAATGCATAAAGTGCAGGCAAAAGAAGCTCCTCGTCTGCAAGAACCACCGCCGTGTTTTCTGATTCACCGGCATTAAGGTTTAGTTTATTAAAGATATGGGGTAAAGCTGATGCCTGTCCGCTGTTTGACGACACCGGAACGAAATAAAGCTTCCTTTCAGTGTTACGCAGGTTTTCATCTGGGAGAGGTTTTGATTGTGGAAAGCTTGTGATGTTTTTGCGGATGTAAAAACCGGCTTCATGAATGTCGGTATTTGTGTACCATGTATGGTAATCCCAGAAAAAATCAGCTGATCCTGTATTTTTCAGAATGCGGAATAATCTTTCTTCACATGTATTCAGTGCATTGAATCCCACAAAAACAAACCGGGTGATTCCCGCTATGGGCAAAGGATCAGAATTTAGAATCTCAATAGCCTTCCTGTATGCCATACCTTCATAGGCTATATTTTTTTCATTCAGAATAGCACCGAATTCTTTGTATATTCCCGAGAGTGATTCCCATAAGCTGATAAAACCTTCCTGGTTTTCAGAAATATTTCCCGGCCTGAAAGTTTTCCAGAAGCGTTGTATATGATTGAGCTGATCTTCGGTAAGGTAGTTGAATTTACCGTCAATGGATTTAAGTCCCGACAGGTTCGTAAACAGGTCTGATGCCGGCACAAGGTACTTGTCAATTTCATCAAAATCGGCAAGCAGCGTTTCACCGTAAGGATAAAACAAATCAAAGCTTTCCGATGAACCGGTAATCTTTCTGTAAGCATTGAACAGACTAAAAAGCAGTGTAATCCTGTCAGCCACCGAACATGTTGAAATCTTCTCCATCATTTCCACGATGGTAAGGTATTGTGGAGCCCAAACCGGCTTATGTGTGATTTCTCCCATATACCGGCTGAGATACAGCCTGGCCCTCTTGTTTGGGAAAACTACGCATGTCTCTGAAAGATTGTATTCTTCTGAATTCAGTAATATGCGGGCAATTTCCTTAAGAAATGGAGTGGATGACATGCTGCAGATATTTTCCCTGCTCACAAAAATAGGATTAATAAGTATAATTTATTTAAAAGATTTTTATCTTTAAAGAGGATTTAATCCCAAGACTGAAATCATGTTAAATGAAAATGAAGTAGTAATGCTGATTCTTGGAATTGGCGTACTTTTTCTGATCATTATGAATTTAGATCATATAAGGAAAATCAATTCATGGGTTTTCCTTATTGCATCGTATTGTTTTCTCCTCACCGCTTGGGTATTCACTGTTCTTGAAGGCTTTTTCCTTGAAAATCTGCTTAACTTTTCCGAACATATTTCTTATGCTGTAAGTTCTGTTCTTCTTCTGATCTGGTGTCACAAAGCTACTCAAAAGAAAAAACAGGAGGCTAAAGCATGAACGGAATTGCCGGACTTGACATCTTCAGTTTTTCAATCCTTTTCATGGGACTTTTGTTCCTGTTTTTCAGATCTGCAACGCCTACCCGTGACATCCGGTTTCTTCTTGGCCTCTTAATTACAGATACACTGGCTTATGTTTTTTTCATGATACTGGAATGGCTTAACATTACTCACCAGCTTGAATCGGTTGAAAATCTTGTCGGCGCTTCTGTTCCGATGATGTGGGCTTTCTTTATTTATTCTATTATTCAGAACGGTATTACTAAGGACCTGGCTATAAACCGTGAAAATCTGAGGATTACGCTCAACTCAATAGGTGATGCGGTGATTGCAACAGACGTTAAAGGCAGGATCACTCAACTGAATCCCGCTGCAGAATCACTTCTCAGCTTAAAAGTAAGCGATTGCCTGGGGAAGAGAACAGAAGAGTTATTCACCTTCATTGAAATTTCAACACGAAAAAAAATAAGCAATCCGATTGAGAGAGTGCTGGAATCAGGAAAACTGATCAAAATCGGACTGAATACCGTTCTCCAGACAAAATCGAATAAGGAGTTTTATATTTCGGACAGCGCCGCTCCCATTTATAATGATCATAATGAAATCTGCGGGGTTGTGCTTGTATTCAGCGACATGACGGAACGTTTCAGGCAGGAAGAAAAAATACGCCAGCATGAGGAGCGGTTCAAACTGGCCATTGGAGCATCAAAAGCCGCATTGTGGGATTGGTTCTTTGATACAGGCAAAGTGGTATATGATGACCGTTGGGCTGAAATAATCGGATATACTCTGCAAGAACTTGAACCTCTCACAATGGATACCTGGCGTAAACGTGTGCATCCGGGTGATCTCATTAACCTTGAGGAACTCATTGAAGCACATTCACGCGGAACAATTGATTTTATTGAACATGAGAGCCGGCTGAAACATAAGAACGGTGAATGGATATGGGTGATAGCCCGCGGGAGAATAGTTCAGCGGGATAAACAGAATAACCCGTTGCGAATGACAGGCACATTGATCGATATCTCACGGCAAAAGAAAAATGAAGATGATCTGAAGGCTCAGATTGAACAAAACCGGATGCTTAACCAGGAATATGCTCAAAAAAACAAAGAACTTATTGAAAGCATTGATCATATAAGGAAAATAAATGCAGAACTTGTTGAAGCCAGGATGAACGCAGAAGAAAGCTATAAACTCAAATCTGCTTTCCTGGCCAATATGAGCCATGAAATCCGCACTCCGATGAATGGAATCATCGGGTTTTCAGAACTCCTTAATGATTCAAAAATTCCCGAGGATAAACGGATTAATTACGCCGGAATAGTAATTGACAGCAGCAAACAACTGTTGAACATAGTTAATGATATCCTTGATTTCTCACGGATGGAAACTGGTAAGATTTCCCTGTCCTTTGAAGAAGTTGTGGTGAATGATATGATGAACATATTATATGCCTTTTTTGAGCCACAGGCAAAGGCAAAATCATTGAAACTTACAGCTTACAAACCTCTGAGCAATGATAAAAGCGTTATTATAACCGATAAAACGCGTTTAAGACAGATTCTTACAAACCTCCTGAACAATGCAATCAAGTTCACAGATCAAGGCAGTGTTGAATTCGGTTATAAGAAAAGCAGGACTGAAATTGAATTCTTTGTGGAAGATACCGGAATAGGCATTTCCCCGGAACTACATGAAAAAATATTCGAACCGTTCAGGCAGGCTGAACTGGAAATAAGCAACCAGTTTGGAGGAACAGGATTGGGATTGAGCATTTCAAGAAAACTTACAGAGTACCTGGATGGAAAGATATGGCTGGATTCGAAACCCGGTGCAGGTTCAACATTTCATTTTACATTGCCTTTAAAACCGGATAAATCAGGTGATACAAAAATCAGAAGTGAAAAAAGATTGCCAAATAAAAAAATGTATAATATGTTAGTTCTTGTTGTGGAAGATGATGATGTCAACTACCTGTTTCTTGAAACCATCCTGTCAAAAAGCCAGATCAAAACAATCCGGGCAGCCAACGGATTGGAAGCTGTCGAACTCTGTCGTCAGAATCAGGATATAAACCTTGTTCTGATGGATATCAAGCTCCCTTTCTTAAACGGATACGACGCGACCCGTCAGATTAAGGAGTTCCGACCGCAACTGCCCATTATTGCCCAGACAGCCTACGCGATGCATGAGGACAGAAAAAAAGCCATGGATGCAGGTTGCAATGGATATATTTCAAAACCCATCATTGCAACTGAATTGTTTAATCTTATTGACACCTACGGGAAGAAAATGTCATCCTGAAGGGGAGACATATGATTAAACCGGTATGAAAGATTACTATCAGATCCTGCGTGTAAGACCTGATGCTTCAATCGATGAAATCAAACAGTCATACCGGTTGCTTGCCAAAGAATACCATCCCGATGTAAACAAATCACCCGACGCCCAGGAAAAATTCTGTGAAATCACCGAGGCTTATGATTACCTGATCAATCATGTAAAACGGCCTGTTTTTACAAGAACATATGAATCATACCCTCATGCGCCTCAAAATAACGAGGCCTATGAGAAATTCGTGAATGAAGCCCGTGAACGCGCCAGACGACAGGCAAGGATGCGTTATGAAAAATTCAAAAAACAGCATGAAGCCTTCCAGGAGAGCGGAATAAATGATATAGCCCTCTTGTTCACTATGTTTATGAGGCTATTCAGTCTTTTTCTGTTTATTTTCCTATGTTTTACACCCATTGTGCTGGCTTTTGCCATACACTGGAGTGGTATCCTTGTTTTATTCCTTACCTGGCCGTTTGCCTTCGGTATTGGCTGGTATTATCATGACAACCGCAAAAACTATTTCAAACCCGGTGAATTTTACTATTCCTTCAGCCGGATCATGAACAAGATAAAGAGTACCCATCCCTCTGCGGAAAAATGTTTTTACTGTCCGGGTAAAACTGCTAATTCGTCACCTTACAAGCTTGAATTACTTAAGTTGCAGGATATTAAACTGAATAAAGACAGCAATATTCTCAGAAGTGCTAACTATGTAACCAGGAGTATCAGTATTTTTGTTCCCCGGTCACAAAAAGCCCTGGTCATTCATACCCTGACGGTTCTTATAAAAGTGCTTTGTATAACAGGTTGTTTAGTTTTTCTGAATTTTCCAAGCCTTGTATGGCGACTGATTGCCGGATTTGCAGGAGCAGCTTTTCTATCCGGGATACTACTGACAGCTTTCAGTACCAGGTCGAATATAAGCTATCTTTATAATACCGGCTTTTTTATCAGAATTTCCATTTGGCTTACAGCCATCTGTTTGGCTTCCAGGTTCAATATCGATCCGCTGAGAATTTATACTACCGATGCAATCCATTTCATCATTGCAGTTATACTGATGTGTGATTGCCTGGTTATGCAGCTGATCAATGTTGTATTGGGCAAATCAGCATCCTATCCGGTTTCATATCAGCCCCCTGAAATCATTCAGAAATTCAATGAAGGATACAGGGCATACAACGATATACCCCTGATATCTATCATGTACCCAGTTTTTAAGTGGATCTTCGGCTAAAAGTCATTGCTTAAACCATACCATCATTTTCTGCGGACCCCTGTTAGCCCATGCATAGTAAGGAATGGCCGTGAATTCATTTGTTTTGATTTCTGAAATACCGGATAAAACGCCGGGAACAAATTCGGGTTTCATGTTCTGTGAAGAAATGATTTCCGGTATTTTTCCATCCGGGTAATCAGCGCTTTCGGCACAATATACAAGCGGACCTCTTTCAATTGCCACTCTGCCTGCATCCGCAATAACCTGCGAATTAGCCCTGACATACCTGACAGGCATCGGCAGGGTAAGTGAAAGCACATCACCGGTTTTCCAGCGCCGGGCTACTATGGCGTAACCTTTTTGAATCACGTATTTTACCGGGCTCCCATTCACAGTAAGTTCAATTTTTGATGAATCGGGAGAAGTGAATTCATATAAATTACCGGGTACGGGTTGATTCCTGGCCCAGCCGGGAATTCTTAAAGCCAGTTCGAGTTTTTCACTTTCTTCAGGTGAAATTTCAAAATCTACTTTGCCATCCCATGGATAGGAAGTTTTTTGCTCAATATTCACGGTGTTTCCATCGAGTTCGATTTCGGCATTGCTTCCTATGAAAAGATTCACATAAATCCTGTCAGTTGTATGTGCATATACATAGCCGGGAACGGACGGTATAAAGCGGCAAAGATTACTGGGACAGCAAGCACAGCCAAACCATTCGCTGCGTTCATACTTTCCATCCGATTCAAGAGGATTGGGATAAAAGAAATGATCTCCGCTCAGTGAAATACCGGAAATAAGTCCGTTGTAAAGCACCCTCTCAAGGACATCATAATAAGAAGACTCACCTTTAAGTAAGAACATTCTTGAATTCCAGTACACCTCGCCTATTGAAGCACAAGTTTCATTATAAGCCGTGAGATTGGGTAATTCATAGGCCGGACCGAAACCTTCGTGACCTGCTTCTGCACCGATTCCGCCAGTGATATAGAATTTTGTCGAAATCAGATCGCTCCATATTTTATCCAGTGCTTTAACATACGAGGAATCTCCTGTCATGGCAGCCACATCAGCCATACCTGAATACATGTACATGGCCCTAACGGCATGACCAACTGCCTTCGTCTGCTCTGTAACCTTAATATGATCCTGGCTGTATTCGGTTCCTTTTCCTCTTATATCAAGAAAATACTTTGCCAGGTCGAGATATTCCTTTTTCCCGGTGACACGGTACATTTTAACCAGTCCCATTTCAACTACCTGGTGACCAGGTTCATAAGCAAGCTTTCCCGGTCCGAAATCCTTAACCAGCAGGTCAGCACTTTTAATGGCTATATCAAGAAGAGTTCTTTTACCGGTAGCCTGGTAATGCGCAACAGCTGCCTCATAAAGGTGTCCGAGATTATATAATTCATGGCTGCCCGTAGGATCACCTTCCCATCTTTTCTTACCTGCCCACGGATGAAGATGAGTAGAATCAATTGTGCGGTTTGTATACAAATAGCCGTCCGGTTCCTGCGCTTTGCCGATATAATAAATCAGGGTATCGATTCTTGCTTCCAAAAGGGAGTCCGGGAATGTTTGAAGAGAATAACTGGCACCTTCGATAATTTTATAGATATCCGAATCATCAAAAGGAAACTGCGTGCAAAAGTTACCCTGGCGGATACGGGCTGCAAACAGGAAATTATTCACCCTGCCGGTTTTATAGCACTGGTCGAGGGCAATGGGAATAGTCACCTCATGATTGATCTTCAACCGGGGAGCCCAGAATTGGTCATTAACCTGCACCGAAGTAAAGGGAACCGGAATGATAGGATAGTCTTTCTTAGCGGTTTGCTTTTCTTTGTTACATCCTATGGTTAAGCTCACACTGAAAAGTATGGCAAACAATAATGATCCTGAAAATAGTGCTTTCATATAGAAATAAATTAGGCCGGTTAATCCCATAAAATTAATAAATTTGAAATGCAACAGTCATTTCAAATTAAATTATGAAAAGAAGATCATTTATTAAAAGTTCGGCTTTGTTAGCCGGAAGTGCCGCAGTCACTATTCCTGCAACAGCTGCCATGAATGCCGGTATAAATCAAAAATGCATTTACGAGTGGAGAGTTTACCATCTCTCACGCACCGGAAATGCAAAAGGCCAATTGATGGACTTCTTTAAAGAAGCTCTGATCCCCTTTCTGAATAAGAGGAATTGTTCCTTAGCGGCTTTTAATGATTACAGTCTTGAGGAGCCGGCTAAACTTTACGTGTTAATCTCCTACCCTGATTCAAAAGCATATTTTGATTTTCGTGCGGAGATGATGACGGACAATGATTTTCTTGTTGCTTCAAAAAAGTATAACAGCTTACCGGCATCCGGAGCCTTGTATAACCGGTATGAAACCTTCGTGCTGGAGGCATTCGACAGGTATCCGAATGTTGTTTTTCAAAATGACAAAAAGGGATTGTTTGAACTGAGGCTTTATGAAAGTGCCAGTGAAGATGCCGGAAGAAGAAAAATTAAAATGTTCAATTCCGAGGAAATCGACCTGTTTCTGAAGGTGGGATTAGATCCTGTATTTTTTGGAAAAATAATTGGGGGCCAGTACATGCCGGCTTTGCTGTATATGGTAGGATTTAAGGATATGGCCGACCGTGATGCAACCTGGGGCGTTTTTGGAGGTCATCCCGATTGGAAAGCCATGAGCAGCAAACCGGAATATGCCGACACGGTGAGCAATATCCAGAGGATTTTTCTGACGCTGGAGATAGTTTGAACAGCCTCGTCATTGCGAGTAATCAAACCTATTTTTAAAGATCACCCTGTGATATGACAACATATTTACACAGAGATTCACAGAGGCACCACAGAGATTCACAGAGAAAAAATCTGTTTTCTCCGTGGTTCTCTGTGTCTGCTCTGTGGTTCTCTGTGTAATAATGGTGAGGAAAACAAGTCGTCATTAGTAGGAGCGTGAATTAAATCTGATTATAGTACTATGTTTATCGCGACGAAGCAATCTGCCAGCACAGGTAGGACATCACAAGGAGTACAGCCACTATTCTGTCTGTCTTTGTAAGGCTTTACCTGTTCGGGCAGATTGCTTCGTCTCAAATACTTTCAACTATAATCAAAGTTCGGTTACGCTCCTCGCAATGACGATATGTTCCAATTATTTGCAATCGTCTCAAACTTCAGCGCTTCTTTAAGCAATTTGAGAAACAGGTGCCGGGGAATATCCTCGGCGCCTAATGATTTAAGATGCGATGTGGATTGCTGTGCATCGATAAAATGGAATTCATGGCTCAGACACCATTGCGTGAGGGCATAAAGGGCAAACTTTGAAGCATCCCGTTTCAGGTAAAACATCGATTCACCAAAAAAGGCCCTCCCCAATGAAACACCGTAAAGCCCACCTGCCAGTTCATCATTATGCCAGGTTTCGAATGAGTGAGCCAATCCCTTTTTATGTAAATTGATATAGGCCTGTTTCATTTCTTTTGTAATCCAGGTACCGTCCTGGCCTTTTCTTGGTGCCTTTTCACAATGCTCAATCACTGAAGCAAAATCAGAATCAATTCTCACAGTAAAACCTGAATTTTTAATCGACTGCCGCAGACTGTCAGTCAGTATAAATTTAGAAGGAAACAATACCATCCGGGGATCGGGTGACCACCAAAGGATGGGTGAGTTTTCAGTGAACCACGGGAAAATTCCTTGTGAATAGGCCGTAATAAGCGATTCCTGGCTTAAATCGCCTCCCACAGCCAGCAAACCATCGTGATCAGCGGTGGCCGGATCCGGAAACTGGTAAGTAAAGGGCATAAAGCAAAGATAGGAAAGAGAATAAAAAAATCCGGATCCTTTTTCGGATCCGGATTTTGTGCCCAGGACAAGACTCGAACTTGCACGCCCGGTAAAAGGCGCCAGCCCCTCAAGCTGGTGTGTCTACCAATTCCACCACCTGGGCAAATCGGGTTTCAAAAATGCAAAATAAAACTCTAAATCTAAAATCGTAAATCGTAAATCGTAAATCGTAAATCAATTTACTGGTGCCTGGAACAGGACTCGAACCTGCACATCCTTGCGAATACTAGTCCCTGAAACTAGCGCGTCTACCAATTCCGCCATCCAGGCATTCCCTCAAAACGGGATGCAAATATATAAATTTCTATTAATAATTGACAAATTTTAAACAAAACTGAAAGATCATAAAAAAGACCGGGCATTCCCGGTCTTTGGATACAAAGGGTTGTATTGCATGAACGCTCAAATCGTGAGCAATATCTTGATTTTATTATTGTCTTACTCTATATACGAACTTTTCGTCGCCGGGGTTCGGGTTTATGACGACGAAATTTATTACCTGAACTTACTTTTAATACATTTGGCGCACATAATCAAATCGATATGATCCTTTTCAACAGGTGCCTTTTCATCATTTTTCTTACAGTTTTAATTGCAATTAATTTTCCGGGATCATCATCAGCTCAAGAAACGGTTATTCCCCGTCTGAATGAAAAAATAGTATTTGATGGCTATATGAATGAAGCAGTGTGGAACGATTTGCCACCGCTTACATTTGTAATGCATACACCCGTTTTTGGTAAGGAACCGACTGAAAAATCTGACGTCAGAATAGGATACGACAATGAATGCCTGTATGTCGGCGCCCGGCTGTTTGATGACTCCCCTTCTGAAATCATGATGACGTCCAGGAAAAGAGATGAAATTTCTGCAGGAAACGACTGGTTCCAGGTAATATTCGACTCATTCAACGACAAAGAAAACGGTGTGGTATTTGCCACTAACCCCTTGGGATTGAGAACGGATTATACCATTTTAAAAGACGGAATTGCTGATATGCCGGAGCTTCCGTTTAACGTTAACTGGAATACATTCTGGGATGTGAAGACACATGTGGACGACAAAGGATGGTCGCTTGAAATGCGAATTCCCCTTTCCAGCTTACGGTACAAAGACATCAACGGGACCGTTACAATGGGCCTTATTTGTGTGCGATCGGTGCCGAGGCTGAATGAAACTTATATTTCTCCTGCAATACCTCCTAACTGGGGTCGCTTTAGCTTTATGCGCGTTTCACAGGCCCGGGAGGTTAAATTTAAAGATATCCGGTCAAAGAAACCTTTCTACATTGCGCCCTATGTAATAGGAGGGTACCAAAAGCAAAACCTGTTGAATCAAGCTGAAACCGCTTACTACCAGGACAATGATCCCAAAATCAGCGGTGGCCTTGATCTGAAATACGGTCTTACAAATAATCTCACACTTGATGTTACCCTGAACACCGATTTTGCCCAGGTAGAATCGGATGATCAGAGGGTTAACCTTACCCGTTTTGATCTGTTCTATCCTGAAAAAAGAAGTTTTTTCCAGGAACGGTCGAGCATTTTTGCATTTGACTTCGAACAGGGAAACAGCCTGTTTTATAGTCGCCGCATTGGTTTATCCGAAGATGAACCTTTACCGTTGTACGGTGGTGTCAGGCTCACCGGTATGATGAATAAGTGGGACGTTGGAATCCTGGATATGCAGACAAGGGAATTCAATTCATATAAGGATTCATCGCATAATCTGCCTTCAGAAAATTTTGGAATTATCCGTATGCGACGCAACGTCATCAATAAAAACAGTTATGTAGGAGCCATTATGAGTTCAAGGGCCGGTATTGACGGTTCTTACAATGTCAGTTACGGTGCCGATGCCATTTTGAAATTTTTTAAGGATGACTATCTGAATATTAAAATTGCCCAGGTAGTAACTGATTCACTTCATTACAACCTGTTCTCGGTAAATCCTACTGCTATATACGCGAACTGGAAACGTTTCAGGAATGAAGGACTGGGTTACAATTTTTCTTACGGCAGGTATGGAAAAGATTATGACCCCGGTTCAGGTTTTCATATGCATGATAATTACAGTTATTATAATGGCTCTTTACGATACGGATGGTTGTGCAAAGAAGCATCCGCCCTTCAAAGCGACGGTTTCCAGGTAACTTTGATGAATTACCAGTCAAATCTCACCGGAAAAACCGAGTCTTCAATTTTAAGTGCAGGATATTACTTCAATATGAAATCAGGCATGTTTTCTTACCAGGGAATTAACCGGCAGTTTGAAAGCGTAACCGATTCGTTTGAGTTTTCTGATAAAGCCTGTATACCGCCGGGAAATTACAATTTCTGGATGCTTGAAATGCACAGCATGACCGCTTCAGTGAAGCCGTTTTATATAGGCATGGATCTGTTTGCAGGTTCATTTTATGACGGAAACCGATTTTCGGTTATGCTTGCACCCTCATGGAATGTAAGTGCGTCTGTTCAATTAAAGGCAGAATATGAATACAACCGGCTGAGGTTTAGTACAAGGGGACAGAAATTTGAAGGTAATGTAGGCAGACTGAGAGCTTTGTGGATGATGTCAACCAAATTATCCTTCAGTTCGTTCATTCAGTACAGCAATGCCGACCATTATACTGGTGTAAACCTCCGGTTCCGGTATAATCCACGTGAAGGAGTGGATTTATATGTTGTTTACAACGAAGGAAGAAATTCAGATCTGAACCGTGAAGTGCCCCATCTCCCGGCATTAAGCGACAGGACGTTCATGGTGAAGTTTACCTACACGATACTGGCGAGGAAGTAGTCTGTTAGTCTATAGTCTGTTAGTCTGTAGTCTGATCACTCAGGATATTATTTTGAAGAATCTCTTAGGCCTTAAAACCTTATTACTAAAATGCTCACCAAACACCGATCAACGAACACTGATTTACGATTTAAGAAGTTTTACTAACGGACTAACAGACCAACAGACTAAAAAACTTTTTCCCTATATTTGATTCGGATCAAGAAACCAAAATATTTACCTATGAACACTGAATATAAAGAACGGCTGAAACTGCTTGAAGAATCATACAAATCGCTCATTACCAAAAAGAACAGGAAGGTACTTCCGGGCAACGGAATTTTTGACCGGTATGAGAACCCGGTATTGACCGGTGATCATGCTCCTCTCTTCTGGAGGTATGATCTGAATCCTGAGACCAATCCGTTCCTTATGGAGCGATTTGGCATACATGCTGCATTCAATGCAGGCGCCATGAAATTCAGAGGAAAATACCTGCTCATAGCCAGGGTTGAAGGAAACGACCGTAAATCGTTTTTTGCAGTAGCTGAAAGTCCGAATGGCATCGATAACTTCACTTTCTGGGATTACCCTGTTAAGCTTCCACAGGTGGAAAATCCTGAGACAAACGTGTATGATATGCGACTCACAGCCCACCAGGATGGCTGGATATATGGTATATTCTGCGCGGAGCATAAAGACCCCCAGGCAGCCGACGGTGACCTGTCGTCAGCCGTTGCAAAGGCCGGCATAGTCAGGTCCAAAGACCTCATTAACTGGGAAAGGCTTCCAGATCTTGTTTCAAAGAGCCAGCAACGGAATGTGGTTCTTCATCCTGAATTTGTAAATGGCAAATATGCCCTTTATACAAGGCCGCAGGATGGATTTATCGATGCAGGAAAAGGCGGAGGAATAGGCTGGGCCCTGATTGATGATATGACACATGCCGTGGTTAAAGAAGAAAAGATTATCAATCACCGGTATTACCACACGATAAAGGAAGTTAAAAATGGTGAAGGTCCCCACCCCATTAAAACACCAAAAGGATGGCTTCATCTTGCCCATGGGGTAAGGGGTTGCGCTGCAGGCTTACGCTATGTCCTTTATATGTATATGACTTCCCTTAACGATCCGTCTGAAATGATCGCCGAACCTGCAGGTTTCCTTATGGCTCCTGAAGGCGAAGAGCGTGTGGGTGATGTATCCAACGTGTTGTTTACGAACGGATGGATTACAGAAGAGGATGGTACTGTCTTTCTTTACTACGCCTCCTCTGATACCCGCATGCATGTTGCCACATCCACAGTTGACAGGCTTGTTGATTATTGCCTTAACACGGCACCTGACGGTTACCTTTCAGCCACTTCGGTAGATACTTTATCGGCTTTGATCAGCAAAAACCTGCAATACCTCGGAAAGAAATAAATAATGAATTCAGAATTATTAACAAACCTTGGTACCCGGGCAAATGGAGAACTAACCGAAAATATTCTCCCTTTCTGGATAAATAAAGCCATCGATAAAATCAACGGTGGCTTTTACGGCCAGATCGATGGTTATGGAAAAGTTATACCTCAGGCCGATAAAGGAGGCATCCTGAATGCAAGGATTTTATGGACTTTTTCGGCAGCCTATAACCTGCTGGAAGATGACCTGTATCTGGATACGGCCCGTATGAGCCTTGACTACGTTCTTAACCATTTCTTTGACAACGAAAATGGCGGAACATTCTGGAAAATCACATTTGATGGCAAACCGTCGGATACCAAGAAACAGATATACTCGCAGGCTTTTTTCATTTACGCTCTTTCTGAATTTTATAAAGCAAGCAACGATAGAACAAGTCTTGAAAAGGCCATTACTCTCTTCCGGTTAATCGAAGAAAAGAGTTTTGACAGGGAAAAGAACGGCTATTTTGAGGCATATAGCCGCGAATGGAGTCTTCTTGAAGACCTTCGCCTGAGTCTTAAAGATGCCAATGAAAAGAAGACAACGAATACACATCTTCACATTCTTGAAGCTTACACCAACCTTTACCAGGTATGGAAGAATGAAGACCTTGAAAAACAATTACGAAACCTGGTGAACCTTTTTCTTGACCGCATAATTGATCCTGTTTCCCGTCATATGCTTTTGTTTTTCGATGAGAACTGGAATTCACGTTCTTCGCTTGTTTCATACGGACATGATATTGAAGCATCATGGCTCATTTATGAAGGGGCAAGAGTATTGGGCGACAAGACCCTGGTTGAAAAAGCAAGGTCCCTGTGCGTTGAACTCGGAATTGCATCACTTGAGGGATTTCAGCCTGACGGAAGCATGATCTACGAGAAAGATGATGATAAAGGCATTCATGATACCGACCGTCACTGGTGGCCGCAGGCGGAAACCGTTGTCGGCCTTCTCAACCTTCATTCGCTTACGGGTGATTCTTCCTATGCCGAGAAGGCCGTTTCATGCTGGAACTATATTGAGAAGTACATAATCGACAGGCAGAACGGAGAATGGTACTGGAGCATAAAGAATGGAAAGCCTAATTTGGCAGAGGACAAGGCAGGCTTCTGGAAATGCCCTTATCACAATGCCCGTGCATGTATTGAAGTAATAAAGAGAACATACTGACTTCTATTTCCCTTATTTCTTAACGCTTTTTAACCTGATTTCTTAACACCTTTTAACCTTATTTCTTAACACCTTTTAACCTGATTACTTAACCACTCTTTTGAACCACTTTGGTTTTCGATCGTTTTACCTGTAATACATTTCATCATGAAAGCAATAGGTGTTATAATACTGCTGCTGCTTGTATTTACAGGCGGTTGTGCACAGCAGGCTGAAAAAAACGATACTATGGAACAATCAACTTTAAAATTCAAAAAGCTCACACCCGAGGAGGAGCGGGTGATTGTATACAAGGGCACTGAAAGGCCTTTTACGGGTAAGTATGATGAATTCTTTAAACCCGGAACCTATGTATGTAAAAGGTGCGGTGCCGAGTTATACAAATCGGACGACAAATTTGATTCCGGTTGCGGGTGGCCGAGCTTTGATGACGCTATTCCCGGTGCCGTGAAACAGATCCCTGATCCCGACGGTATGCGAACAGAGATAATTTGTGCCAAATGCAATGCACACCTGGGACATGTTTTCACCGGAGAAAGGCTTACAGCAAAAAATACCCGTTATTGCGTGAATTCTATTTCGATGGAGTTTATTCCGAAGAAGTAGTATCCAACCTGTCAGCGTCCGGAGGACCTGACAGCGTTGTTTAATTGTTTGAGGTTTGATGTTTGAAGAATCCAACCTGTCAGCGTTCAGAGAACCTGACAGCGTTGTATAATGGAAGTAACGTTATGGAAATAAATGTAGAAAATGTCGGAAACCGTGTTCGGGAGAATACATCTGATAAGAAAAACGAGAAGATCGATCAGAAAATTCTGGATCACATTCGTCAGTATAAAGGTTCAAGCCGGGAGGAAATCGATGCCCGTATAGAAAAACTAAGGAAAGAATGGGATATTGAAAAAGCCCTGGAAGTGAATGCATCTGCAGTGATCATGGCGGGACTTCTTATGGGAACCCTTGGCAGAAAAAGATGGTACCTGCTTTCCGGTGTTGTATCGGTTTTTCTTCTTCAACATGGCATCCAGGGCTGGTGTCCGCCGGCAAGCCTGTTACGTTCGCTTGGAGTGAGAACCCGCCGGGAAATTGATGAAGAGATTTACGCCCTGAAGGAATTACGTGGCGATTTTAATCATGTTTCCGCGGATTCCTCAGCTGTTGAGATTCTGGCCAGTTTCAGGAAATAATTTTTACGGTTTCAATACTACAACATCCTTTGCCATCCTGAATTTGGGTTCGATCAACCAGTTTCCGGTGGTATCGATAATACCCCATAATTCATCTTCCGTGTTGTTGGTTTGTATACTTACAGCAGCATAGCCATTTTTAAAATCCCGGGCATTAACAAACCGGGGTTTGATGACCCATTCCCCCTTGCTGTTCAAGAAGCCCCATTTTCCGTCTTTTCTTCCCTTAGACAGTCCATCATGGAAGTCATCCATAATTTCCGACATCCCGAAATCGATCATTTCACCTTTTAAACTGATATAGTACCATTTTTCATTAAACATGACCCTGGCCAGGCCACTCACAGGATCCATATTTTTTACTGCCGTATAAAACGGGTTAATAACCCATTCCGCTGATTTATTTATATATCCGATCATTCCTTCAATATTTTTAGCCCATGCAATACCACCGAAAAAGTAACCGACCTGCTGGAATTCAGGTTTTATTGCAATCCTTCCGGTTGTATCTATAAAACCTTCTTTCCCGTTCTTAAATTTGGCCGGCGCCATACCTTCCTGGAAGGGTTTCATTTCAACGATTTCTTCATCTAATAGCGTTTCCCGGCCTGTACGCGCATTTATTACACTGAAGCGGTCCTTTAACACACCAATTCCATAACCCTTTTCGAATTCCAGGAGGGTTTTCCATTTCATAGGAACAATTACCTTACCGGTGGTATCCATGGCACCCCATCTGTTCGCCATCCTCATTACCAGGTAGCCACCGGTGAATTGACCCGGATAATAACTCAGATAATCCTTCACATCAAAATCGGTAACCTCAGTTTCTATTTCACGGCCGAAACGGTTGATAATCCGGTATTGCTTCCTTGCCGATGAATAAACAACTGCAACACCATCTTCAGAAAAGGGCTCACAATAAAGATATTTCGCGTCATAAACTTTTCCATTGGCATCAGAATAACCCCAGAATTTGGAGTCGACAGGCTTGACAAGAATGCGGATATCCTGGGCAAAAGTAACGGCAAATGCGATTGATAAAAAATAACCTGTGAGCAGATATTTCATTGTAGTAAAGATTTGCAGAATGCAAAGTAAGTTTTTTTAAAATGAATGATACCGGTTTCACTCAGTAAACTGCAATATCCTTGTTTCATAGGGTAGAAGCCTGATTATCCTTCGACTGACAGCGTGAGTATCTCTAATGGTTCCGTAATTGAACTTAACCGAATTGATTCGTCTGACGGTTATAAGCTTATTGAATCGGTTAAGATTAATACTTTGTGGGACAGTTGTAAAATTAGCAAGAAAGATAAGCCCGTGATCCTCATTTTTCAGAATAAAACCATCGACCACCAAAGGCTTACTGCTTAATGATTTGACAATTTTATAGCTTTCACCAATTAACCGGAATATATGGTATACAGGGAAAATTGTGTATTCTTCAGCCGGGAATAACCCGGTTTGTAAAGACCTTTTTCCCATTAAAATGCCACGCTCCCCAATGGTTTCATAGTAAGTAACCGATTCTATTCCTGATTCAAGAACTGATTTCAAACTACCGACAGTCCAGGCTGCAGCGAAAAGCGACATTTGCCTAACGTCGACCTGATCAGGCATATGATCGGTGTTATACGGGAGCTCATAATTGATCATATTGGCATTGAAGCGCCTTTTCAACGTTACCGGTGAAACATGGATCTTCTTTCCTCCGGTAACAGCAAAAGCCGAATTAATGGCATCACGCTGCGCTGTCATGTTTTCAAATAACGTACTGTCATCATTGGCATGCTCCTGAGGGTGTATCGCGAACGACAGAAAATCGAGTGATCCCGATGATGGTGTCATACGGTTCAATTCGGCAAAATTGCAATTTGTGCCCGCGCCAACCCGGATTCCGGGGAAATATTTTTTAACTTCAGGCAGGATGCTTTTTACTATATCAGGCGGTGTCGATTTATGATCGCGTGAAAACAATAATATTGAAGATAAATCAACCGGAGTTTCTTTATAAATTGACAAGAATTTATCCCATTCGCCCCTGCAATTATCTCCGAAAACAAGGCATAAGACAACAGGTAACTGGAGCTGAACAGCCTCATTTAAAATTCTTCTATACCGCAAACTCCAGTTATTTTCAAAAAGGAGGATCTCCCCCCTGAGATGACGGAAACCTGTCCTTTTCAACAATTCAGCTTCCCGTGCAGTCATCTCAAACACAGCAGAAGAAACACAGGTACCAAGGGAAGGCATAGGTAAATCCGGACCGTTTAAGGGAAAGAAATTAATGATCTCAGAACCGCAAGATGAATTTGATTTTCCGTCAATCTTTATAGTAACTGACTGGCTAACCTTTGTGTTCTTTTTAAGCAATACGGGGAAAGGAATTTCAAGCGGTGTACTATAAGTTTTATAGGAAGCATCCGTCCAGTTTCTCTGGTCTTCAGTCTCAAACAGGTCGCCTTTGAATTGCAGGGTTACCTTATTGCTCCTGTCATAGTTCCATGACATTCCTGATATGTTTTTAAACGGCTGATGCGGAGCTATTTTTTCGGGAAACATGCGTTTTTCAGTCGTTCCGTCCGGATGGGCAATAATGCATTCCTTTCCGCGGCATGTTTCGGGTGGATGTAATAGGCAGATGCCAATCCGGTTCTTTAGAAAATCAGTTTGTGCAGAACCCTTCATCTCATATGAAAGAATGTTTTGTGATGTGCCGGTTATGCGGATTTCAGACAAAAACTCTATTTCGTTTTTTGAATACTGCACTGATAATTGAATGACAAATTCTTTGCCGGAAATGCTTATATTTTCGGTGAGGATTTTTTGCGGAACATTCAGCCAAGCGTGATCCCTGACGGCCACATAAATCATTCGTATGACTTCATAACCGTTAATTGAAATATTGCGAAGTGTACCTTCTGAATATTCAACAGTTAAATTTCCCGCCCTCAATGTTTTGTATTTTGGGAAAGGGCAATCGGAACCATGTAACTTTTGTAAGGTGGTGTAAGGCATTTTCTTAAAATCATAGCGATTTTCTCCTGATGAAACGGCATGGATTGAAAAGCTTCTCCCTGCTGCCGGTCAGAATCATTTCAGCCGCAGTATTGCCCATAGCCTCAAAATCGGTAGAAATTACAGAGATACCTCCCTCCAGTATTTCCCGCATGGGAGAATCATCATAGGCAATTAATCCAATATCTTTCCCAATTTTCAGTTTCTGATTTTTAGCCTCCTTAATGATATAAATAAGGTCACTGTCGGGAAAAACAAGGAAGCAATCCCCTGTTTTAAAATCCTGGTCCTTTATGGAAGCAATTACCTCGCCGTTGTGTGCGGAATCATGTACAAACTTTTCAAAACCCGCTATCAGTCCCGAAGGTACAAACTGAAAACGGTTGGCTGATTTGCAGAATACAAGTCGCTTATATTTTTTCAGAACGGGCTCTGCATCAGTAAGAGCCTTGTAGATATCCTCCCTGAAATTCTGGCAGATGCTGGCATACTTTCCTTTCAGTTGTGGAACCGTCTTATCGATGATCAGAAGCTTTTCCCTTGGAATTTTATCAAGAACAGGTGAAACATCATGGTTAAAATGAGGCATAATAACGTAATAGTTGTACTTGCCGACCGATTCTTCAATCATTGACCTGAACCTCTCATCATCGTAATGATGAAAAAAAACCTGGACTGCTGCATCAGCGCCGATCCGGTTGTGAAAAGCATCGTAAAGTACTTCCTTATAGGAGCTGATGCGGTCGAACAGGACAAAAATGTTAAGCTTTCGGGTTATTTTTGTATTAAGCACGTAGTAGCCCTTGCCTCTTTTGGAACCCAGGATACCGCTCCGGCATAAATCATCATAAGCCCTGAGGACAGTGCCAGGGGATATACTGAACTCCCGGCACAGTTGATTTATTGAAGGAAGTCTTTCATCCATCCGTAATACACCTTTTTCTATGGCCAGGGTTATGCTTTCCCTAAGCTGTTCATAGATGGGAGTAATATCGTCAGTATGAATTGTTATGAAATTCATTTTTTGTACAAAAATATAAAATAGATTTTTATATTTGTATTGAATAAGTATGAATAAGTATATATAAGTATAAATAAGTTTACCTTCACTATTATGATTCTTGTACAAAATTACACGCTTGCCGTCTTATTATGTGTACTGGCCATGATTTGCTGGGGATCGTGGCAAAACACACAAAACCTCACAGGAAAAGGATGGCGCTTTGAATTGTATTATTGGGATTTTATCCTTGGCATATTTATTTTTTCATTAATCATGGCTTTTACATTCGGCAGTCTTGGTCATGAAGGCAGGCCGTTCCTTGCAGACCTGCGACAGGCTTCGCCCGGCTATTTGATCAGTGCAGCCTTAGGAGGGGCAATATGGAACCTTGGAACGCTATTGCTTATTGCTGCTATATCCATTGCCGGCATGTCAGTCGCATTTCCTATTGGCGGCGGGATTGGCTGGATACTGGGTATTGTGATCAACTACATAGGTATGCCCGAAGGCAATCCTGTCCTCCTTTTCGGAGGATCTGCCATTATCATCCTGGCCATTATTTTCAGCATGATTTCCTACAGGCGTTTGGCTAATGCCCAGCATAAAGCGCCCTTAAAGGGAATCCTTCTTTCGTTTGCTGCAGGATTAATGATTGCCTTCTTTTACAGGTTTGTTGCCTCTTCACTTGACACAACCTTTACTGCAGAAAACTCAGGTAAAATAACATCTTACACGGCTGTCGTTATTTTTTCAATCGGCGCCATTATTTCAACAGTTATTTTCAACCCTTTGTTTATGCGCTACCCTATCCAGGGTGATAGAGTAAGTATTGCGGATTATCTCAAGGGTAATTACCGAACGCACTTTTTTGGAATGCTTGGAGGAGCCATATGGTGCCTTGGAAATTCGGTGAGTTTCATGGCAGTGAATTCGGCCAGTCCTGCCATTTCATACGGACTCAGCAATTCTGCACCGGTGGTTGCAGCTATATGGGGTATTTTTGTATGGAAAGAATTCCGTGAGGCCCCAACCGGCACATCCAGACTGCTTACTATGATGTTCATCTGCTATCTTATTGGTCTTTCCTTAATAGTATATTCACGAATCGGGTAAAACACAATCTATGAAAGCTTTTCCTGTTTTAGTTTTAATTTTTATCCTTACCGGGTCGCTCTCTGGCCAGATAAAACCTATTGAAGGTCCCTCGGTTGACCTGACGCATGGTAAGCTTGTGGTATCACAAAACCACCGCTTTCTTCAATTCACAGACGGCACACCTTTCTTTTATTTAGGAGATACGGGTTGGGAGTTTTTTCACAGACTGAATTACAAGGAGGCTGAAAAATATCTTGAAAACCGCAGGATGAAGGGATTTACAGTAATCCAGGCAGTCATACTGGCAGAACTTGATGGATTGAACACTCCCAACCGAAATGGAGACAGGCCTTTAATTGACAATGATCCGTTAAAACCCAATGAAAGGTATTTCTTATATGTAGACAGCCTCATCAGGCTTGCTGCTTCAAAAGGAATTTTTATAGGGTTATTGCCAACCTGGGGTGACAAGATCGACAGGGCATGGGGAAAGGGTCCGGTTATCTTCAATACTCAAAACGCTTATTCCTATGGACAATATCTCGGCAACCGGTATAAAGATTTCCCGAATATTATATGGATCAACGGAGGAGACCGTCCGGGCGGTAAAAGCGCAGATGGCAAATCCGATAATTTCCCGGTTTGGGACGCGCTGGGAAAAGGAATAAAATCAGTAGACCACAATCACCTGATGACTTTTCATCCTATGGGTGAAAGCAGTTCATCCAACTGGTTTCATAACTGCGACTGGCTTGATTTCAATATGACACAGACAGGTCACGGGCAACGGAGTTATGCCATCTATCATATGATAAAGGATGATTATAACCGGAAGCCCATAAAGCCCTGTATGGATGGTGAACCCAGGTATGAAGATCACCCCATTAACTGGCAACCCGATTCCCTGGGTTGGTTCAACGAAATGCATGTCAGGCAGGCAGCATACTGGAACCTGTTTACCGGGGCTCATGGTCATACTTACGGCTGCCACCCCATATGGCAAATGGCAGCTCCCGGAAGGGATTTCGTAGGCTATGCAAGGCATTACTGGTACGATGTGCTTGATTTGCCCGGTTCATGGCAAATGCTGAATGTCAGGAGACTTATTGAATCAAGGCCTATGCTGAACCGCGTCCCTTTCCAGGAAATTGTAATCAATCCCGGTGATGAGTATGGATATATTGTGGCCACTAAAGGAGACGGCTATATAATGGTCTACACTCCGCTGGGTAATGAAATTCAGCTGAACGGGAACCTGTTACCGGCTAATGAATATAAAGTCAGCTGGTATGATCCACGGTCAGGCAAGACAGCAAAAGGAACAAATGTTAAGAAAAGTGCGGTTCTCAAATTTGAAGCTCCTTCAAGGGGACCCGGATTCGACTGGATTCTGATACTTGATGCCGCAGCAAAATAATGAAATTAGGGATCAGCACATATACGTATACCTGGGCATTCGGAATACCGGGACAGCAGCCGGAGGTTCATATGGATCCTTTCGGCCTGATTGATAAAGCTGCGGATTTTGGGATCGACTGTGTGCAGATTGCTGACAACTTTGACCTATCTGCACTTGATTCCGCACGATTATCGGTCCTTGCATCTTATGCAGCAAAGAAAAACATCGAAATTGAAGCCGGATCGAGGGGATTGACCGAAGAAAACCTGGACCGGTGCATTGATGTGGCAAAAAAACTGTCATCTCCCATTTTACGAATGGTCATTGATCAGAAGGATTATAAACCCGCACCGGATACTGTTATTTCAATTATCAGAAATGCAGCATCCAAACTGGCCTCACAAAAAATCACACTTGTCCTTGAAAACCACGACAGGCTGCCCTCCATTGTATTCAGGGAAATTATTGAGAAATCAGGAACTGAATTTGCTGCGATCTGCCTTGATTGTGTAAACTCAATGGGAATCGGGGAAGGATTGCAGACTGTGATCGAAAACCTTGCCCCGCTTACCGTTAATCTTCACGTTAAGGATTTCTCGGTGAAAAGGTTATCCCATATGATGGGCTTCTTAATTGAAGGTAAACCGGCAGGACAAGGTTTCCTTGAGTTGCCCCTGATCCTGGAAAAATTGAATGCATACGGCAAATGCCGGAGCGCCATCCTTGAACTATGGACCCCGCCTGCAACGCAGGTTGAAGAAACCCTGAAACGTGAGGAGGAATGGGCAACTGAAAGTATAGTTTACCTGAAAAAAATAATGAAGCCATGAATACAAAAATCACTCTTGTCGGAGCCGGAGGCAAAATGGGAATGCGGCTTTCCCGGAACCTTAAAGATTCGGAATACAAAATGTTTTACCTCGAGGTAAGCCAGGCCGGGATCGACCGTCTGAAGGAAATCGGGCTGGCCGTTTCCGATGAAAAGGAAGTTGTCAGCCAGTCGGATGTGGTTATACTGGCCGTTCCTGATACTGCACTGGCTAAGATTTCATCGGTTATCATTCCGCAAATGAAGCCCGGCTCGCTGGTTATGACCCTTGATCCGGCGGTTGCCCGGGCCGGAAGGCTATATCTGAGGAAGGATGTGGCCTATTTTATAGCACATCCTGCACATCCTTCGGTATTCAACTGGGAACCGACACCGGAAGCTCAAAAGGATTTTTTCGGCGGTACACTTGCCAAACAGGCCATTGTTTGTGCGTTAATGCAGGGAGAGGATAAGGATTACCTCCTTGGCGAAAACATTTCGAAAAAAATGTACAGTCCGGTTTACCAGGCATTTAAAATAACCATGGAACAAATGGCTTTGCTTGAGCCGGCTCTTGTGGAGACACTTTCTTCCTCGTGCCTTGACCTGGTTAGAGAAGGAATGGAAGAGATTATTAAAAGAGGGGTTCCGGCTGATGCAGCCCGGGCTTTTTTACTGGGCCATATAAATATTCAGCTTGCCGTGCTCTTTAAAGAACTTCCGAACGCTGTATTTTCAGATGCAGCAAATAAAGCACTTGAGAGAGGGCGCCGCATTCTTTTCAAGGAAGACTGGAAAAAAATCTTTGAGCCCGAGAATGTATTACAACAGGTGATTGATATAACCTAATTATCAAAAAATGAATAAACTGAGATTTGCTGTTTTTGGATGCGGCTTCTGGTCGAAATTCCAGGTTGGCGCATGGACGGAAATTGAAGGGGTCGAACTCGTTGCCCTTTATAACCGTACCCTTTCAAAAGCCAAAGCCCTTGCTGAAATGTTTCATGTACCTGCAGTATATGACGATGCAGAAGAATTACTGAAGAATGAAAAACTTGATTTTGTAGAAATCATTACAGATGTTGATACCCATGAACTTTTTACAACGCTGGCGGTAAAACATAACATAAAAAACATTATCTGCCAGAAACCGATGGCCCCTTCCTTTGAGGCAGCCAACCGGATGGTTACTCTCTGCCGGAACGCCGGAGTCAACCTGTACATTCATGAGAATTACCGCTGGCAGGCGCCAGTCAGAAGGTTTAATGAAATCATCAAATCGGGCGTTATCGGGACTCCTTTCAAGGCAAGGGTTTCGTTCCTATCGGGTTATCCGGTGTTCGACAATCAGCCTTTCCTGGCTGAACTGGATAAATTCATCCTTACCGATATGGGATCCCATATTCTTGATGTAACCCGCTATTTATTCGGTGAGGTAAAATCGCTTTGGTGCCAGACCCTAAGCATAAACCCGGGTATCAAAGGGGAAGACCTGGCAACGGTGATGATGGAAATGAAGAACGGCATGCCGGTTTATACTGAAATGTCGTATGCATCTATTGTTGAGCATGATTCATTTTCAACCGTACATATTTTAGTTGAAGGTGATAAAGGCTCAGTATTTTTGGGGCCGGGTTTTGAAATAAAAATAACTACACGACAGGGAACCGTTTCTGAAATAGTAAGATTTCCTTCCTATTCATGGGCCGATCCCGATTATATCGTCAATCATGAAAGCGGGATACCGCTGTCACGGAACATTCTGGCTGATATGCTCAAAAAAGGGAAGGCTGAAAATACCGGTACAGATAATTTTGAAACGGTAAAGCTGGTATGGGCTTGCTATGAATCAGCCGCAACAGGGAAAATTATAGTATTGGAAAATTTTGCTAAATGACTGTCTTTGAAACGAATTGCCTGTGCGGGCAGATTGCTTCGTCGCATTTATAAGTTACCATAATCAATGATTTTCAGGCTCCTCGCAATGACGGCGCTAGTACCCGATCACCCAAAGCACCTTTTCCTCAAACGCACAACGCTCTACAAGTTCTATCAGGTCGTGGTTTACACCGATGAGTTTGCGGTTATATTCTTTCCAGTGAGTTAACCACTGGGAGTCTTCATCTTCGATTTCGGCCAGGAACTCCTTGCCCATAAAACGGCTTGAGACCATACCTGTAAATTCGGATGCAGTGTTTATAGCAGTGAGTTTCTCAAGATTTGCCTTCAGTTCATTCAGCAATACAATTATTTTGCGGGAATTATATTTGGTACCGCTGAAATAATCAAAGGTTGGATTTGCTGTTTCGAAGCAGGGCTGGAAAATATAAAATACCGGACTGTCAACATACTTCGATTCTTCATCGCAGCGGTTATAATTATCGTTGTCGCCGGTAAGATTAAATTCTACAAAATTAAGAAGTTCAGCGCTATAAAGCTCAATATGCATAAAGTTGCCTGACTAGGGTATAAATCGAATTTTAAAAATAGTATTTCCGTGTCAGAAATCAAAATATGTGGATTAAAATGTTTGAGGTTTGAGGTGTGGGACCAAAACTTCTTAAATCAAAAATCGGTGTTCGGTGTTCGGTGTTCCATGTTTGATGTTTAATGTTATGGATTAATTTATATTTGGAGCAAAATATTTCCACAATGTATTCACCCGAAGAATTCAGAAAGGAAGCACATAAGCTGGTCGACTGGATTGCCGATTATTATACTGAAATCGAAAAATATCCTGTGAAGGCCGCCATAAAGCCGGGATCAGTGTTTGCACAGATTCCTGCGGCACCTCCGGAAGCTCCCGAAGAAATGGATGCTATTTTCAAAGACTTTCAGGATATCATTTTACCCGGGATCACTCACTGGCAGAACCCTTCGTTCTTTGCATACTTTCCGGCAAACAGCAGTTTTCCGTCTCTCCTCGGTGACTTTTTATCCTCAGCGCTGGGAGCACAGTGCATGAAATGGGAGACATCACCTTCCGCTACCGAGCTTGAAGAAGCCGTCATGATCTGGCTCAGGAAAATGACAGGGCTTCCTGATTCGTTCACCGGTGTTATACAGGACACAGCTTCTACATCAACACTTGCAGCCATTATATCGGCGAGGGAACGGGCGACAGGTTTTGCCGTTAACAACAACGGAATGACGTCGGTTATGCGAGTGTACTGTTCATCCGAGGCTCATTCTTCAGTTGAAAAGGCAGTTAAAATAGCAGGTATCGGTAAAAACAATCTCGTGAAAATTCAAACAGACGATCAGTTCAGAATGAACCCGGCAGAACTTGAAAAAGCAATTACCGGTGATCTGAAAAGGGGTTTGTTGCCTGTTTGCGTTGTGGCTGCTATTGGTACTACCGGATCTACAGCAGTGGATCCCCTTCAGGATATCGCTGAAATATGCTCAAAACACAGGGTCTGGCTCCATGTTGACGCCGCGTTTGCAGGTTCAGCCCTTTTGCTGCCTGAATACAGGTGGATTATTAAAGGTGTTGAAAAGGCCGATAGTCTCGTATTCAACCCTCATAAATGGCTGTTCACGAATTTCGATTGTTCGGCCTATTTCGTGAAGGATGTGGAAACGCTGATTGATACCTTCAAACTCATACCGGAATATCTCAGGACCCAGATCCCGGAACATGTAAATGATTATTCCAACTGGGGAATACAATTGGGAAGGCGATTCAGGGCGCTAAAGCTCTGGTTTGTAATTCGTTCCTTTGGTATAAAAGGCCTGCAGAACCGGCTCAGAGAACAGCTTTCCATTGCTTCCGAACTTAAATCATGGATTGAACAATCGCCTGAATTCGAAATCCTTGCCCCGGTACACTTTAACCTGGTGTGCTTCAGGTTTCATCCTGCAGGAATCGATGGCCTGGATGAGCTTAACCGGATCAATGAAAAACTAATGCTTGAAGTGAACAAAACCGGCAAAATGTACATTACCCATACCAAATTAAATGGAATTTTTACATTGAGAATGATAACCGCCCAGACGAATGTTCAGCACCATCATGTTAAAAATGGCTGGGATTTGATTGTTGAGAAATCAAAATCCGTTCTTAATTAAACAACAAAGAAATGGCATCAATTCTTCAGCTGTTAGAAAACCTTTACACTAAATGGAGCCAGCACAAGCCGGTTTCCATTGTGCCCCTCCCGGCCTCGGGTTCTTACCGCACCTATTACAGGATAACTTCTGAAATTGGCAGTGTGCTAGGCGTTCATAATGCCGACAAAAGGGAGAACGAAGCATTTGTTTACTTAAGCAACCATTTGAAAGCAAAAGGCAACAGGGTACCCAACGTATTGATTACCGACCTCGATCATCATGTTTATATTGAAGAAGACCTGGGCAACGATACGCTTTTCGATTACCTGGCACGATTGAGAAATAAATCGTGCACCGTTGAGGATATACTTAAGGTATACAGAAATGTGATTGACGCAATGCCCGGTTTGCAGGTACGCTCAATTGAAGACCTTGATTTTTCACAATGTTACCCTCGTGCTGAGTTTGATGTTCAGAGCATGATGTGGGACATGAACTATTTCAAATACTGCCTGCTGAAACCATTGAAAATTGAGTTTTTTGAGCAGGACCTCGAAGATGACTTTCTGACAATCGTAAAATGGCTTATTGAAGCCGACAGGGAATCATTTATGTTCCGCGATTTTCAGTCACGGAACATCATGCTTGTGAATGGCAATCCATGGTTCATCGATTACCAGGGAGGCCGGCGGGGACCGCTTCAGTACGATCTTGCCTCTTTGTTGTTCGAAGCCAAGACTCACCTTTCGGAGGATATCAGGAAACAGCTTCTTGAATATTACCTTGATGTTTTCAGCAAAACTTTTCCATGGTTTAACCGGGATACTTTTGTCAGGTATTATTATGGTTTTGTTTACCTGCGTTTAATGCAGGCGATGGGCGCTTACGGTTTCAGGGGATATATAGAACACAAGCCGTTATTTCTTCAAAGCCTTCCTTATGCCATAAAAACTCTCAGGTGGCTCATTGAAAACGAGCCCCTGCCGCTTCACCTCACAAGTCTGCCCCATGTGTTTGACAAGCTCATGAACCTGCCGCAGGTGAAATCATACGAAGTGCGGCCTGACGAATTTACCATTACGATAAACAGTTTTTCATATAAAAACGGCATACCTGAAGACCTGTCGGGTAACGGCGGAGGATTTGTATTCGATTGCAGAAGTCTTGAAAATCCCGGACGGTACCAGGAATACAAGACGTTTTCAGGGAAGGACCAGCCGGTTATCGATTTTCTTCAAAACCGTCCTGAAACTGTCGAGTTTCTTTCGCATGCCTCTTCCATGGTGCAGAATGCAGCAAGTAACTACCTTCATCGGGGATTTTCTCACCTCATGGTCAGTTTCGGATGTACCGGCGGACAGCACCGGTCGGTATATTTTGCCGAAAAAATGGCTTCCTGGCTAAGGGAAAATGTGAAGGCTAATGTAGTCGTTGTTCATCATGAACTGGCAAAAAAAATATCCGGAGCATGAAAGCAATGATCCTGGCGGCCGGTAAAGGAACACGCATGATGCCTCTTACGCTTGACACTCCGAAACCGCTGATAGAAATACAGGGAATATCGCTCCTGGAACATACAATCCGGTATCTTAAGTACTACGGTGTGACCGAGATAATAATCAACATCCATCACCTGCCTGATCAGATTATTGATTTTGTCAACCGAAATAATTCATTCGGAATTCATATTGAATTTTCAGATGAATCCGGGGAACTTCTTGATACTGGCGGAGGACTCTATAAGGCAGGATGGTTTTTTGATGATTGCGAACCCTTCATCCTGACCTCATCGGATGTGATTACGACCCTGAATCTTCATCAAATGATGCAGGAATTTAAAGATGCCGATCCGCTGGTACTCCTTGCAGTGAAGCACCGGAATTCAACAAGGGATTTTATTTTTGACTCAGAGTATAACCTGATTGGCTGGCATAACAATAAAACCGGTGAAAACCGGCTCATCCGCCAGGAAAATGAATTTACAAGAGCTGCTTTCAGTACAATCCATGTTATCCACCCCCGGATTATCGATTTGATCACCGAAAGAAACAGGTTTTCGATAATTGACCTTTACCTTCGGCTGGCCCTTGAGCATAAAGTAAAGGGATTCCTTCACGATGATTCTGAATGGTTTGAATGCGGCCGGTTTGAGAGTCTGGATATGCTTAACCGTTCGGATGAAATCAAGCGGATAATTAAAAAATATGAGTAATTTTACCGCATGGACAACAGAATAGATGCGTGGAACGAGCGTTTTGCAAAAGCGCCCGCCGAAGAAGTGGTTGAATTTTTCAACAGTGAATTCGGACAGGAAATATGCCTGTCTTCAAGTATGGGAGCCGAAGACCAGGTTCTTACCCATATGCTCATGAAGGTTAATCCCTCTTTCAGAATTTTTACACTCGATACAGGACGCCTTTTCCCGGAAACCCTGGATCTTATCCAAAAAACAAGAGACCATTATAATACATCAATAGAAGTATTTTTCCCCGATTACCGGATGGTTCAGCAAATGGTTCGTGAAAAGGGAATAAACCTTTTTTACGCCAGCGTGGAAGACAGAAAATATTGCTGCAACGTCAGAAAAATGGAGCCCCTTAAAAGAGCCCTTTCAGGAATGAAAGCCTGGATGACGGGTATCCGGAAAGATCAGACAATCAACCGGTTTAATACACAGGTTGTGGAATGGGATGAAGCAAACGCTATCGTAAAAATCAATCCCCTGTATCGCTGGTCAGAAAAAATGGTTTGGGAATACATCCGCTCAAACCAAATTCCTTATAATGAACTGCATGACAGGAACTTCCCCAGTATAGGCTGTCAACCCTGCACCAGGGCTGTCACCCCCGGAGAAGACACACGTGCCGGTCGCTGGTGGTGGGAAGACCAGGGACATAAAGAATGCGGTTTGCACATCAAATAGGTCATTCAGAACATTTTGCAACCCTTAATGCCATAGGCCCGTATATAGGGCAAAAATAAATGGCATGGAGCAGAGAGCAAGATTTATTGAGCACAAAGGAAAGCAAATCTATTATGTAGATTATTCAAATCTCAAGAATAACGATGAGTTTCTTTCGGTTATCGCACAAACCAATGCATACAGGGAAAAAATAAAAGCACAGGGAAGAAAGGATCTTCTTATGCTTGTTGACATAAGCGGGAGCTTTGTTTACGGTGAGGTACTGGAATCCATCAAGCGTTCTGGAAAAATCACCAAGGAACTGACAGCCCGTGAAGCGGTAGTTGGAATAACCGGCAGCAAAAGAATCCTTCTTAAAATAGTTCAGACCGTAACCAATATGAATTTCAGGACCTTTGACACGGTTGATGAGGCAAAGGACTGGCTGGTGTCATAAGAAAGCCCGCACACGGGCATATTTCACTAAAAATACTTTGACTATTGGTCATTAATGTATATTTTCGTAGTTTCTTTCAAAAGTGGTGAACTTTTAGTAAAGTAACTGAAGATGAGTGACCTTAATAGTTCTGTTCATGATGAACAAGTCGGTAACACCGGTGGTGCTACTGATAATACGGATCCTGTTACCCCTGCTGCGTCTGAAGATGCTGTTGCCAAGGCTTCTGTAAACGATTTGCCTGCTCACGAAGCTGAAGAATTTGAACAGTTTTTCGAGGAGGTTGAGGATGATGTAGAGCTGACAGAGAAGGCTACGCCGGTTGAACCGGCTGAACCGGTTGAAGCACAGCCTGAAGAAGCCGTAAACCTTGCACTTATGAGCAAGGAAGAATTGATTGCGCTGTTAGCCAATCTTCTGGATACAAAGCCTATTGAAACGATCATTAATGATGTGGAAAACATCAAGATCAATTACTACAAAAAACACAAGGCTGAGATTGAAAGAAAAAGAAAGGCATTCGTAGAGCAGGGCGGTGAAATCGAAGATTTTAAAGTTGAAGACGATCCGCATGAAGCGGAAATTAAGGAACAGTTGCGCCGCTACCGTGAACTGAAAGCAGATTATAATAAAGTACAGGAAGATCACAAACATAAAAACCTTGAAGATAAATACAAGATCATTGATGAAATCAAGGAACTTGTTAAAAACAAGGAATCGATAAATCGTACATTCCAGGAATTCCGGGACCTTCAGAAAAGATGGCGCGCTATCGGACCTGTTCCACAGCAGAATGTAAAGGATCTCTGGGAAAATTACCACCACCATGTTGAAGCGTTTTATGATTATATCCGCATAAACCAGGAATTAAGGGACCTTGACCTTAAGAAAAACCTGGAATCGAAGATTCATTTGTGTGAGAAAGCTGAAGAACTGATCCTTGAAACCAACGTAGTTGAGGCTTTCAGGGTTCTCCAGGATTTACACGAACAATGGCGGGAAATTGGTCCTGTGCCTGCTGAAATGCGGGTTGAGATCTGGAACCGGTTTAAGGAAGCCACTGCCAAGATTAACAAGAAACACCAGGATCACTTTGTGGATCTTAAGACCGAGCAGAAATCAAACCTCGAAGCAAAAATTGCCCTCTGTGAAAAAGCTGAGGAACTGGCTAACGTAGAAATCAATTCAAATAAGGAGTGGACCAGTCGTTCGAATGAACTTATCGAACTGCAGAAGGTTTGGAAAACAATTGGTTTTGCTCCGAAAAAAGATAATGCAAAAATATACAAGCGCTTCCGTGAAGCCTGTGATGCTTTTTTTAACCGGAAAAGAGAATATTACGGCGTTTTCAAAGAAGAGCAGAATAATAACCTGCAGTTGAAGATTGACCTGTGCATTCAGGCTGAAGCGCTCTGCGAAAGCAATGAATGGAAGAAAACAACAGAAGAATTGATCGCTCTCCAGCAACGCTGGAAAGAAATTGGTGCCGTTCATCACAAACAGTCGGAAAAAGTCTGGAAACGATTCAGGACTGCCTGCGACAAATTCTTTGAAAGGAAATCAAAACACTTTTCTGAAGTTGACAATTCATTTGGAGTGAACCTGCAGAAAAAACAGGATCTGATTAAAGAAATTGAAGCTTTTGAGATCGGCGAAAATGCTGAGGAATCATTAACCCGCCTGAAGGACTTCCAGCGCCAGTGGGCTGAGATCGGTTTCGTACCCCTCAAACTGAAAGATGAGATCCATGAAAAATACCGCGAGGCCATCAATAGCAAGTTCGACGCCCTCCGTATTGATGACAGCCACCGGAATATGCTGAAATTCAAGACCAAACTTGAAGAGTATCTTGATAAGCCAAATGGAATGCAGCGGATCAGGCAGGAACGTGAGAAATACATTACCCGTCTGAAGCAGCTTGAAAGTGACATTGTTCTTTGGGAAAATAATATTGGTTTCTTTGCCCGGTCACGTAATGCTGAAACCATGATCAGGGATGTTGAAACCAAGATTGAAAGTTCAAAAAAGAATATTGAGCTGCTTAACCGCAAAATCAGTATGATTGATGATCTTGATGATTGATAAGAAATAATAAACACACAAGTTGATTCCAACCAAGTATATATTTGTCACGGGCGGTGTTGCTTCTTCATTGGGAAAAGGTATTATCTCCGCCTCGCTTGCTAAATTATTGCAGTCAAGGGGATACGTTGTCACCATTCAAAAGCTTGATCCTTATATCAATGTGGATCCGGGGACACTGAATCCCTATGAACACGGTGAATGCTTCGTTACTGAAGACGGCGCAGAAACCGATCTTGACCTGGGTCATTACGAGAGGTTCCTGGGAGTGCCTACTTCACAGGCTAACAACGTTACTACAGGCCGCATTTACCAGACTGTTATAAACAAAGAACGCCGCGGCGATTACCTGGGCAAAACTGTGCAGGTAATCCCCCATATCACCGACGAAATAAAGAGGCGCATTAAACTGGTGAGCAGCCGGAATAAGCTCGATTTTGTAATTACCGAAATCGGAGGTACGGTCGGCGATATTGAATCACTACCCTATGTGGAAGCGGTAAGGCAGTTGAAATGGGAAATGGGAGATCAGAATGTACTGAACATTCACCTTACGCTGGTTCCTTACCTGCCTTCTTCGGGCGAATTAAAGACCAAACCTACCCAGCATTCAGTCAAGATGCTTTTGGAGACAGGAGTTCAACCGAATATTCTTGTTCTCAGAACCTCACACGAGCTTGGACCTGATCTCAGAAAGAAAGTGGCATTGTTCTGCAATGTCGATTCCGATTCGGTCATTCAATCCATCGACGTAAGTACTATTTATGAAGTGCCCATTAAAATGCAGGAAGAAAGGCTCGATGTGACCGTTCTCCGTAAGTTGGGCATGGATTATTCAGGAACTGCCGATCTGACCACATGGAATAAGTTCCTGAAAAGGCTTCAGAATCCAAAATTCCAATCAAGAATTGCTCTTGTAGGAAAATATGTTGAATTACCCGATGCCTATATTTCTATAAACGAATCGTTCAAACACGCCGGTGCAATGAATAACTGCCGGGTGGACGTGGAATATATACATTCTGAACGCATTGACGAAAGCAATTATACCGAAATTCTGAAAGGATATGCCGGCATATTGGTGGCTCCGGGCTTTGGTGACAGGGGTATCGACGGTAAAATACTGGCTGCAAGGTATGCCAGGGAGAATAATATTCCGTTCCTTGGAATATGTCTCGGACTGCAGTGTGCGGTTGTTGAATTTGCAAGGAACGTGCTTGGCATGACAGGTGCCCATTCTACCGAAATGGTTTCAAAAACTCCCTACCCTGTAATCGACCTTATGGAAGAACAGAAAGGTGTTACCGAGAAGGGCGGTACCATGAGGCTTGGTGCTTATCCTTGTGTTGTAAAACCCGGTACACGCACTTTTGATGCATACGGTGTTGAAGAGGTGAGTGAAAGGCACAGGCATCGTTATGAATTTAACAACAAGTACCTGGATGCTTATGAAAATGCCGGAATGATAGCAACCGGTATAAATCCTGAGACTTCTCTTGTGGAAATCATGGAAATCAGGGACCATAAGTGGTTTGTGGGCGTTCAGTTTCATCCCGAATACAGCAGCACCGTTCTCAGGCCTCATCCACTGTTTGTAAGTTTTGTAAAAGCCACTATCTGCTGAACGATGAATTATTCTCAAAATTTTCTTTTTTGACAACTCAGGTAACACATGGATAAAAATTCAATTTTTGGTATTCTTATTATCGCCGCTATTCTTGTTGTGTGGGGGGTTATACAATCTCCCAACAAAAAGGAGCTTGAAAAGCGCCGAAAATATGAAGATTCCCTTGTAAGAGAACAACAAAAGGCCTTAAGGATTGAGGATTCGATTAAAACGGCACAGGCATTCGCACAAAAAGACTCGACAATTGATTCAGTGAATACAAAACAATTGTCTGCGGAACTCGGTCAATTTGCTGCTTCAGCAACAGGTAAGAATGAGTTTTATACAATTGAAAACGATGTAATAAAACTCGTTGTCTCTTCAAGAGGAGGCAGGCCCTATTCTGTGGAACTGAAAAAATATAAAAAGTTTAATGGTAATCCTGTTGTACTATTCAGCGGTGACTCCACCCAATTTGGATTGAGTTTTTATGATAATAAAAGGGATATCCATACTAACGATCTTTACTTTAAACCCACTGATTCCACAACTGCGTTAAAGGAAGGTGCTGACAGCATCGCTATGCGACTTGCTGTAAGCAATGATCGCTATATTGAATACCATTATGCTCTTCAACCCGGCAGCTACATGGTTGATTTCGGGATAAGCCTTTCAGGTATGAAGGACATTGGTACACGCGACCCGTCATCTCTTGATTTTAGCTGGGAAGTTTATATACCACAGCATGAACAGCTGAAGAAAAATGAAAATCAGTATACTTCGTTATATTATAAACATTATAAGGAAGATGTTGAGTTTTTCAAACCCAAGCAGAGCAAGCAAATTGCTGAAGAAAATATTCCCACACAAATTGAATGGGTAGCTTTTAAAAGCCAGTTTTTCTCATCAGTGATTTTAGCTCCGACGGCCTTTTCCAATGCATACCTTAAATCTACCAATCTTCCCGAAGCCGATAATTACCTTAAAGATTTCAGGGCTGAACTCGGCATTCCTTTCCAGCGACTGGATAATGAAAATATCAACCTGCAATTTTACTTCGGACCCAACAAATTCAAGTTATTGAAACAGTATCACGACCGGAAACTTGAAGACCTGGTTTCATTAGGGCGTAATATCATACGCGCTATTAACCAGTGGCTTATCATACCGGTGTTCGACTGGCTGAGCAAATTCATCGGCAATTTCGGTATCATCATCCTGTTACTCACCATTATAATTAAGGTACTCCTGCTTCCTTTAACTTACAAATCTTATTTGTCACAGGCCAGGATGAAGGTTCTGAAACCCATGATGGATGAGATAAACGAAAAATATCCGAAGGGTAAGGAAGTTGAAAAACAACAGGCCACAATGGCTTTGTATAAAAAGGCCGGTATCAGTCCGCTTGGCGGCTGTTTGCCCACATTGCTCCAATTCCCCATATTGTTTGCCATGTTCCGGTTCTTCCCCACCTCAATCGAGTTGCGCCAGGAAGGATTTTTATGGGCAAAGGACCTTTCAACCTACGATGCGTTCATCACATGGCATCAGACAATTCCTATCATCAGTAATATATTCGGAAATCATATCAGCTTGTTTACAGTGCTGATGACCGTTTCAACCATTCTCCAGATTAAGATGAGCGACACTTCTTCTTCGCAGCAAATGCCGGGAATGAAGACCATGATGTATGTGATGCCGGTTATGTTCATGTTTATGCTGAACAATTTCTCAGCCGGTTTGACCTATTATTATTTCCTTGCCAACGTAATTACTATTGGCCAGAATTATATTTTCAAGCAATTTGTGGATGAGAAGGAGATCCTGCGAAAAATAGAAGAGCGAAAAGCCAAACCGGTCAAAAAATCGAAATGGCAGCAACGGCTTGAAGAAATGACCAAACAACAGCAGCAGCGTAAACCGGGTGCAAAACCTCAGCCCAAAACCGGCAAGAAGAAATAACATGAAACTCATTCATAACAGGTACCAGATCAGCGGTGTAGACGCCGTTGATCTTGTTGAAAAATACGGATCTCCCGTTTATGTGTACGACACAGCTAAAATGAAGCTGCAGTATGATAAACTGCTTCATGCTTTTCGCGAAATAAAAGTAAAGGTAAACTTTGCCTGCAAAGCCCTGAATAATATAAATGTATTGAGGTTTTTTAAAAATACGGGCAGCGGCCTTGATGCTGTTTCCATACAGGAAGTGCAACTGGGGCTGAAAGCCGGTTTTGCTCCGCAGGACATTATTTTTACACCCAACTGTGTATCAATCGAGGAAATTTCAGAAGGGGTGAAACTCGGTGTGCGGATCAACATCGACAATATTTCCATCCTGGAGCAATTCGGAAATATTTACGGAAATAAAGTTCCGGTATGTATCCGGATCAATCCGCATATTTTCGCAGGCGGAAACCAGAAAATATCAACCGGACATATTGATTCTAAATTCGGTATTTCCACATACCAGATGCCTCATGTTCACCGGGTGGTGGAAGCCACCAACATCAGGGTCGAAGGTCTTCACCTGCACACGGGTTCGGATATTCTGGATGTTGAAGTTTTCCTGAGGGCTGCCGAAATTATGTTTGACGTGGCCAAAAGTTTTCCGGGCCTTGAATACATTGACTTCGGAAGCGGTTTCAAAGTACAGTACAAGCCTGATGATTATTTCACCGATTTGGAAAACCTGGGAAAAGAACTCAGCAAACGGTTTAAAAAGTTCTGCAAGGAATATGGCAAGGACCTGACCCTGATTTTCGAACCCGGAAAGTTCCTTGTAAGTGAAGCAGGTTTATTTTTTGCACGGGTTAATGTGGTTAAGCAAACTTTGTCCACTGTTTTTGCAGGTGTGGATACCGGCTTGAATCACCTTATAAGGCCTATGTTTTACGATGCCTATCACCAGATCATCAATGTTTCGAATCCGAAAGGGAAACTCAGAATATATACGGTAGTTGGCTATATATGTGAAACCGATACATTCGGCTGGAACCGGAAAATGAATGAAATCCGTGAAGGTGATTATCTCGCCTTTCTGAATGCCGGTGCTTATTGCTTTACTATGGCATCAAATTACAATTCCCGCTTAAGACCTCCTGAAGTTCTCATTCATGAAGGAAAGGATTACCTGGTGAGGGAAAGAGAAACTCTTGATGATCTCCTGAAGAACCAGATCATTCTGGAATTATAAAACCTAATGATATGTTGCGGCCCGGAATCGTCCTTCTGGATGCATATACCCTGGGTGAAATGAGCTTTTATCCCCTGACTAAACTGGGGAATCTAGCCGTTTATCCTGTAACTCCCATGGATAAGCGCATAGAGCGCATTTCGGGCAGGGAAATTGTCATCACTAATAAAGTGGTGATTGATAAAACAGTGATGGACGCCTGCCCCGATCTCCGGTTGATATGCGTTGCCGCCACAGGGATGAACAATGTGGATTTGGCCTGTGCGGAATCAAAGGGAATTATTGTCAGAAATGTTGCCGGCTATTCCACTCAGAGTGTGGTTCAGCATACTTTTTCGCTTCTTTTTTACCTGATGGAACACTTGCCGTATTACGACAATTACGTAAAATCGGGGCAATATTCCCGGGGCGACCTGTTTACCCACCATGGAAGGCCTTTTAATGAACTTGCCGGCAAAACCTATGGTATAATCGGTTTGGGAACAATCGGTAAAAGAATTGCAGATGTTGCCAGTGCGTTTGGCGCCCGTGTAATTTATTATTCCACAAGCGGAAAAAATCTCAATACCGGGTATACCCACGTAAAACTAAGCGAACTGCTTACTGAAAGCGATATCGTTTCGGTTCACTGTCCGTTGAATGAATCGACAAAAGACCTCATCACGTATGAGGAGCTTCGGAAAATGAAGAGCTCGGCTATTCTTATCAATGCCGGCAGAGGAGGCATAGTGAATGAACTTGACCTGGCATCGGCGCTTGATGAAGAACTGATCGCCGGAGCCGCATTGGATGTTCTATCCAAAGAGCCTCCTGATGCGGATAACCCACTGTTTCAAATACGATTTCCTGAACGGTTGGTCTTTACACCCCACATTGCATGGGCAAGCATTGAATCACGAGAAAGGCTTTTAAGCCGGATCGTTGAGAATATCAGCGAGTATCTCGGTAAACGATAAGCTTTACAAGTACCTGCTGATTACAGCCATAAAATCATTGGGCTTGATCGGCTTTGAAATATAATCATCAAATCCTGCATTCATGAAATGAAGCCGGTCCTCAGGCCGTGCGTAAGCTGTTATGGCAATGACTGTCTGCCTGGGATTGGCCGCCTTTACCTTTTTTGTGGCTTCATAACCGTCCAATACCGGCATTTTGATATCCATCAGTATTATATCATACTTAATTCCTGAGGCAGCCAGTTTAACAGCGTCAAGTCCGTTTTCAGCCCAATGTACATTTACATTCATCCTGTTCAGCATTTTCTTTGCATACAGGTAATTGGCTTTCTCATCTTCTACAATAAGGATTTCTTTTTCGCCTTTTTTAGCCTTATGTTTGGTTGGTTGTAATGACTTTTTCGGAATACTGGCAAAGGAAACCTTCTCCCATGGGATCATGAGGAAGAAAGTAGAACCCACGTTCAATTCTGATTCCATAGAAATGGTTGCCCCGAGCAATCCCGACATAGCTTTACAAATGGCAAGTCCTAAACCTGTTCCCCTGTAAAGTGTGTCACTTTGTTCCATACTTTTTCTGAACCTCTCAAATACAAGGTGCTGTTCACCCTGTTTAATTCCGATACCTGAATCCTGCACATAGATCATAAGCTGTTCATCTTTACGAACGGCACCAAGTTCGACAAATCCTTTGGATGTAAATTTGCAGGCGTTACTCAGCAGGTTTGTAAGAATCTGGGTTATTCTTACCCGGTCAGAAAACAATAAAATATTCAGCTCATGCAACTCGTTGTTCAACCTGATATTCACATCACGGTTCCGGTTCATAAGAGAAAATGAAGAATACAAATGATCAAGTACTTCATTCAGATTGAAATCCTCTTTTCTTATTACCAGTTGATTTGCCTCTATAAGGGATAAATCGAGAATATCATCTATAAGAACAAGAAGTGTTTCCGAATTGGAATTGATGATATCGATGAATTCTGTTTTTTCATCTTCATTCAGATTTTTTTCTTTCAGAAGATTGGCAAATCCCACGATGGCATTCATCGGAGTACGGATCTCATGCGACATGTTGGCAAGGAAAGCCGATTTAAGCCTGTCGGATTCTTCCGCCTTTCGAAAGGCTACTTCGAGTTCACCTGTTCTTTGGGCAATAAGGTTTTCAAGGTTCTGCCTGTGGTCTTCCAACTCCTTATTCTGTTTCAATATTTCTGCGCTCATTTGAGATAATTGTTCATTCTGAGCTGCAATTTCCTCATGCTGCTGTATTAACTTGTTATGCTGGTCTTTCAGCATGGTATTGGCATCGAATAATTCCTTTGTTCTTTCTTTAACTGTTTTCTCCAGAAACAACTGGTTCTTTTTCAGGTTTCTAACTCTTCCATAGTAAATGATTAAAGCTGCAGCCAATAAAATCATAGCGAATAATACCCTGAACAACCACGAGTGCCAAAGCGGTGTTTTTATTTGTACCTGTATTTCTCTGCCAATTAAATTCCAATATCCATGGCTGTTTGAAGCAATCACCCTGAAAGTATAATTGCCCGGAGGAAGATTCTGATAATTTGCTTTGTTTACGTTGCCCGACTTTATCCAATCCTTATCATAGCCTTTCAGCATATATTTAAACTGGTTGCCTTCTGAATTTACATAATGAAGGGCCGCAAAAGCAAACCCAATGTTATTTTGTTTGTAGGAGAGTTTAATTACCGGTTTATTGGATGAAAAGAATTCAGAATTCCTCAAAGGTATGCTATTCACTGTAATTCCGGTAATTACAACTTTGGGTGATAAAGTGTCATCGCTTATGTTTTCGGGTTCAAACCGGATCAGACCCTTGGAGCTTCCAATGTAAATAATCTGATCATCGGTTACAGCACCTGAATTCGGATTGCAAGCAATATACCTTATGTCATCACTTACCGAGTAGTCGCGAAATTTCTCAGATTTCAAATCAAAGCTCAGAATTCCGGCATTTGTGCCTAACCAAAAGACATTGTTTTTATCCGGGGTAATTTGGAGAATGGTTCGCAAATTACCGTTCACTTCCGAGTAAAACTGGATTGATTTATTGGTTTCCCTGTTATATTTAAACAATGCTTTTTCTGTGCCTAACCATAAATTCCCGTTAGAGTCATCATAAATATCATAAACTGCCATAGATGATTGTAAGGGGTCAGTCGTAAATCCTATCCTGTCGAGTGTTTCAGTTTTCTCATTATAGCGGTTCAGTCCTGAAGCAGTTGCTATCCAGATTATGCCCTGCTTATCTTCAATAATTTTAAAAACTAAATTGCTCCATAATCCATCGTGTTTTGACGCATCAAATGCAAATCTTCTGCTTATTTTGTTTTTACTGTTATACATCACCAAACCGCGGCTCATGCTGCCGAACCAAAATCGATTCCGGCTGTCAACAAAAGTCCGCACGGCATCAGGATATGAATCAGAACCGGAAAGGCCGGGAAGACTTTTCAATCGCTCCACTTTACCACTCCTGATATCATAAACGTATAGACCATTAAGCCATGTGGCTATCCATATTTTTCCTTCATGCTCAAACAAATCAAATACTGTAGTATTGCCGATTTCCGGAAGAAATCGTTCCATTGAACGTGTAATGGGATTAAACAAATAAAGGCCGTTATTCTCAGTACCGGCAAGAATTTTCCCGTCATGCATTTTAAATATGGAGTAAACAGGATATGAGGCTTCAACAAGATATTCATCTGAAACGATATTAAGTATCCTTGAAAAACGCAGTGCTGCCTTGCTGTAGATACTCACTCCGTTATCAGAACTTGGTATCCAGATCACACTATCAGCAGACCTGAATGAACCTAACAGATGGTTGCTGCAAATTCCGAAGGGGTTACCCGGATTGTAATTATAGTGTATTGTTCGGCCACTATTTGTATCTAACAGATAGAACCCGTCATTTAAAGTGGTAATAAGAAGAGCATTTTCTGAAAGATCAAGAATGGATGTTATGCAGTCAAAACGGTAAAATTCTTTTTTCGCAGTCAAAACCGGTATTTCTTTAACTTTTGATGTCAGGGGATCATATAAATACAAACTCTGTAAATGACTGTACCAGATTCGTTTTTGACGGTCAATATGAAGAACAGGATAAACCACAGGCTCATATGTAAATCCGAGATCAGGAATAATCTGTATGTTTTCAGACTTTCCTGTTAATGGATCAAACTTTATAAGAAGGCCGTGGGGCGATGAAATCCAGAGTTTTCCGGATGGGTCTTCGGCAATGCATGCCAGGTTATTCGATCCCGGTGAGGAACTGTCCCCCTTGATATGTTGAAAATGGATAAATGTACTGTCCTTAGGATTATATAAATTCAAACCTGCATTGGATGTCGTAATCCAAATATTACCATGTGAATCGCGGTAAATAAACCTGACCCTGTTACTGCTTAAACTACCGGGATTTCCCGGTTTGTTCTTAAACCTTACTGTAAGTTCAGTGATCTTATTAACGACAACCACACCACTGCTGTCATTTAAAAACCACATATTACCTGCAACATCTTCGGTTATACCGGTTGTACTCTGAAGGTAGCGCATGGTAGTATCCTTGATGAACCTGAAATAATTATAAAAATCTTTTCCATCATACCTGTCAGTACCGGCTTCACCGCCGAACCACATAAACCCATCCTTGTCCTGAAAAATACGTCTTATATCATCGGTCGAAAGACCATCCTGAACACCAATATGTTTGAAACTGAGATGTGGCAACTGGGCCTGGAGTGAAATGTCTGCCGAAAGAAGAAGGAATCCAGGCAACACAGAAATCATGAGCCTTGAAAATAGGGTGATTTTCATGGATTAAAGGCTTTAGGGATATACTTTTAAAGTAACAAAAATTCCCGAATATTCCAAAGGAAGTTTCCAACCGGCTAATTCCTGCAAATTATTGTATTTTTGCTTGCTAAAATTCATATGCTGAACATGCAGGAACAACGGATAAAAATAGGACTTGTGCAACACAGCTGTGCCGAAGATGTAAATGTCAACCTCGACAGGGCAATCCAGGGGATAACGACCGCAGCAAGAAGTGGTGCAAATATTGTGTGCCTTCAGGAACTGTTCATGACCCGTTATTTCTGTGATACAGAAGACTACCAGAATTTCAACTATGCCGAGATCATCCCGGGACCTACCACTACAAAATTCCAGGAACTGGCAAAGGAACTCAACGTGGTTATAGTAGCCTCTTTATTTGAAAAACTCGATGCAGGTGTATACTTCAATACCGCTGCTGTTATTGATGCCGATGGTTCATACCTTGGCAAATACAGGAAAAGCCATATTCCTGATGATCCGGGTTATTATGAAAAGTTTTATTTTTCACCCGGGGATACAGGTTACAAGGTGTTTCCTACCCGTTACGGCAGAATCGGTGTGCTGGTTTGCTGGGATCAATGGTATCCGGAAGCCGCCAGGATCACCAGCCTGATGGGCGCACAAATACTTTTTTATCCTACTGCCATTGGCTGGGCTACTTCGCAGACTACTGGCGTAAATGAAGAACAGTACCAGGCCTGGCAAACCATACAGCGGTCACATGCCATTGCCAACGGGGTGCATGTTGTAGCCGTTAACCGCTGTGGTTTTGAAAAGGAAATGCAATTCTGGGGCGGATCTTTCGTTGCGAATCCGTTCGGTTCTGTGATTTACCAGGGACCTCATGATACCGAAGATACCCATGTTGTCGAAATTGATCTTTCAGAATCGGATTTCTACAGGGTTCACTGGCCTTTCATGCGCGATCGAAGGATTGATACATACAACCCTCTCATTAACCGCTATTTAAAATCCTGACGTGTCATCCAAGAATTTGAAAACTCCCAGGGAATCGGGATACCGTTTTCCGGCTGAATGGATAAAACATGCATCCACCTGGTTAAGCTATCCGCACAATGAAGCTTCATGGCCCGGAAAAATTCATACGATATTCCCCTATTATAATCGTTTTATTAAAGAGCTTGCCAGGGGCGAAACGGTTAACATCAATGTGGTCGATGGTGAAATGATGAAAAGGGTTCAGGAAGAGCTGTTGAAAATTGAAACCCGGATGGACAACATCAGGCTGCACCTGCATCCTACAAACGATGCCTGGTGCAGGGATCATGGTCCCGCGTTCGTTATCAGTCCTTCTTCGGATCAACCCAAAGCCATTGTGAGCTGGAATTACAACGGCTGGGGTGGCAAATACCCGGCTGAGCTTGATAACCAAATACCTGATCGCATAGCAGGTTTGCTGAATCTGCCTGTTTTTTACCCGGGGATTGTGATGGAAGGCGGATCGGTTGATTTCAACGGAAAAGGTACCATTCTCACAACTACATCGTGCCTGCTGAATCCGAACCGTAACCCGGAACTGAACCAGGAACAGATTGAGAAATATCTTCTCGATTATTATGGCGCTGACCACGTGATATGGCTTGGCGACGGAATTGACGGCGATGACACCGACGGGCATATTGACGATCTTACGAGGTTTGTGAATGAAGATACCGTCATTACAATGGTAGAGGCTAATAAATCCGATGCCAATTATTTACCGTTAAAAGAAAACCTGAAACAACTTACAAAATGCAGGCTGTCAAACGGAAAGCAATTGAATATCGTTGAAATTCCGATGCCTGAACCTATGTATTACCAGGATCAGCGGCTCCCTGTTTCCTATGCCAACTTTTATATTGCCAACGCAGGCGTAATGCTCCCGGTATACCGGTGCAAACAGGATGATAAAGCGGTTTACCTTCTTGAGGACTGTATTAAAGACAGGCCGGTTATTGCTCTCGACTCTGTTGAAATTATCTGGGGATTAGGAAGCTGGCACTGTTTGAGCCAGCAGGAACCTCAAAACTAGTCAATTACCCCCGACCCCACCAGTTCATCCCCGTCATACCATGCCGCGAACTGGCCGGAGGTTATGCCCCGCTGCCTTTTATCAAAAATAATGTGCAGTCCCTCTTCCTTCATATATAACGTAGAATCCTGCAAGGGCTGACGGTACCTGACCCGTGTGAGCTGTTTTCTTATTTCACCCGGTTTCATGGCAAGATCACGCCGTATCCAGTGAATTTCACCGGCAGGTACAAACAATCCCCACCGGTTTAACCCGGGATGCTCATGTCCCATGCCAACATAAAGCGTATTACTTTCAGTATCCGTATCGATTACAAACACCGGCTCTGCTTTGCCACCGATATTTAAACCTTTACGCTGTCCTATTGTGTAGAAATGAGCCCCTTCATGTTCACCGGCAACCAGTCCGTCCTTCACCTCATAATGAAAGGCTCCTGTAAGTGTTTCAGGATGTTCCTGTAAGCGGAGCCACTCCCTGTGGGCTTTTGAATAATCATCATACTCCGCACGATTTCCGGGTATTTCAATGATCAAACCATTCCGTGATTTCAGTTTTTGTTTCAGGAATTCGGGAAGATCCACTTTACCTACAAAACAAATTCCCTGGGAATCTTTTCTTTCGGCGGTTGCAAGGCCCTGTTGACGGGCAATATCCCTAACCTCCTGTTTTAAAAGTCCCCCGATGGGAAAAACAGCACGACTTAGTTGTTCCTGTGACAACTGGCATAAGAAATAGCTCTGGTCCTTATTCGGATCGAGTCCCTTCAACAGCCGGTAAACGGGTTGTCCATCCACTACTGTTTCGTCTTTTCTGCAGTAATGACCAGTAGCTACAAGGTCGGCACCGTTTTCAAGGGCCGCTTTAATGAAAAGGTCGAACTTAACTTCACGGTTACATAATACATCGGGATTCGGTGTGTGTCCCCTCTGGTATTCGTTGAACATATAATCAACCACCCTCTTCCTGTATTCTTCACTGAAATCAACAGTGATGAGAGGTATATCAAGCTTGCGGGCAACGAGCTGCGCAAAGATCAGGTCATCGTTCCAGGGACAATCACCGGCCAGCGTACCTGTTGTATCATGCCAGTTGATCATGAACATGCCGAAAACATCATACCCCTGTTCTTTTAACAGCCAGGCTGCGACACTTGAGTCAACACCACCCGAAATACCAACTGCAATTTTTGCTTTCATGAGGTGCAAAAATAGCAATAAAAAAAGGCCCGTCATTGCGAGGAGCGTGACAAAACTATGATTATAGTAATAATTTATAGCGACGAAGCAATCTGCCAGAACAGGCAGAACCTTGCCAAGACAGACAATTCAAAAAGGTAGTTTGTCTTGGTAATGTCCTTCTTGT